>JBBSJX010000004.1:0-31438 GCA_038256825.1 Chitinophagales bacterium | reverse complement strand
ATTTTGAAACTTGTAATATTGTTCATTAGTCATCACTTGTACTAATGATTCAAGTTTTTCTAAATTCATAAGATTAAATTGAATTAAGGAAATGGTTTATACGAAAATTATCTATTTTTTTGTGTTCCGAAAACAATTTGCAATATTATTTTAAAGCAAAAAAAAGTTTTTGGTAAAAATTTTGGTATTTAAGTAACTAATCCAATTAATTTCAAAGCCTTATACTTTTTTAAACTTATACACATAAATTCAAAAAAATAATTATTAAGGTTGGAAACAGTACTTAAAATCATTGTTTGCCACAAGTTGGTCATAATCAAATAAAACTATAAAAATGCCTGATAAAATACGATGGGCTATACTTGGAGCCGGAAAAATTGCTTCCTCCTTTGCCAAGGATATTTTGGCTGTTGAAAACGCGGCTTTGGTGGCAGTAGCATCAAGTGATTTAAGCAGGGCTGAAAATTTTGCTAAACAATACAACATTCCGCTTTGCTATAGTTACAATGAGTTATATAATAGTATAGAGGTAGATGCAATTTATATAGCTACCACCCATAATTTTCATTTTGAGCAATGCATTCGATGCATAAATAGCGGCAAAAGCATTTTGTGCGAAAAACCCATCACCCTAAACGATCTGCAATTTAAGGTGTTGGCAAAACAGGCTAAAGAGAAAAAAGTTTTTTTGATGGAAGCAATGTGGACCTGGTTTTTGCCCGCAATTTTACAGGTAAAACAATGGCTAGAGGACGATAAAATTGGTGAACTAAAAATGATTGAAGCCAATTTTGGATTTCCAATGGAAAAAAACTTAACCGGCAGGTTGTACAATATTAACCTTGCTGGGGGTGCCTTACTTGACCTGGGTGTTTACCCGGTTGCCTTCACAACATTCTTTACTAATTCAAATCCCCTTTCCATTACTTCTTCCGCTGTGCTTACACAAACCGGGGTTGACGAACGAACTGGTATGGTGCTTCAGTACGAAAATATTACTGCATCGTTATTTACCTCCATGGTAAATATTATGACGAACAAAGGCGTTTTATATGGTAGTAAAGGGTATATAGAAATACCGGATTTTTTTAAAGCTTCCACCGCCCGGTTATACGATGATCACCACAATTTATTAGAAACCTTTACAGATAACAGGACGACAAAAGGATACAATTTTGAAATCCAGCATGCTACAGATTTTATTTTACAGGGTAAAACGGAAAGTGATGTAGTTACACATGAATTATCCAACATTGTTCAAGAGGTTATGACGGAAGTTAGAAGACAAATGGGGCTGGTTTACCCGGGAGAAACAATCCTTTAGTAATTGGTTTTTATAACAAGCGTTTTTAATTATTAATTAGCTGCAGGTATTTTTCCATCTGCATGTTTACCATGTTAATCTTATTTACCTTGTCGTACAGTTCAGCGGTTTTAAAAGGCTTGGTTATATAGCCATCAAACCCAAGCATCAATAATTCATTTTTCATGGGTTCATCAACAAGCGAAGCTGTAAAGGCTAATACGGGTATATCTCTATACATTTTTTTCATATGCAGGATGGCCTCGTAGCCGTCCATTTCAGGCATTTGTAAATCCAGTAAAATCAGGTTGAAGTCGCTTTTAATTAATAACAGCTCTAAAGCAATTTTACCATTGGTTGCGGTTTCAACATAGGCATTACAATCTTTCAGCATTTTGGTTACAATCATTTTATTAATTGGATTGTCTTCTACTACCAAAATCGACATGTTTTTAAAATCATAATCAATTTTAGTTTGGAATACCTGTTCCGAACTTGCATAAGCCCTGCTGAACTTACAGGTAAAAAAGAAAGTACTTCCTTTACCGGGCTCACTTACTACCTGCAGTTTGCTATTCATTAATTCGAGCAGGCGTTGGCTTATGGCTAATCCCAGGCCGGCTCCTTCCTGCAGCCGGGTATTTTCATTTATAACCTGTTCAAAACTTTCAAATATTTTCTTCTGATCTTCTTCATCAATCCCAATACCACTGTCCTTTACACTAAACTTTATGGTAATGGTTTTGCTTTCCTTAATTATACATTCTGCCGACAATTTTACCTCGCCGGAAAGTGTAAATTTTAATGCGTTTGATAGCAGGTTGTTTAATACTTGTACCAATCTAAGGTCGTCGGCTAAAATCAGTTCATCAATATCATTATTCAACTCAATCTGCAGTCCAACTTTTTTTTCCTGGTACCTATACTTAAAGGGGAGTACTGCCTGTTGAAGTACTGATTTTAAATTAAAGGCAATGGGATGTAATAATAATTTCCCCGATTCTATTTTGTTGAAATCCAAAACATCATTTACAAGGTTAAGCATCTGGTCCGAACAATATTTAAGCAACCTTACATATTCCTTTTGGTCGTTTGTCAGGTTTTCTTTTTTAAGTAAACTGGTAATACCTGTTATACCATTTAAAGGCGTTCTCAGTTCGTGCCCCATATTTGAGAGAAATCGTGTGCGTATATGCATGGCATCTTCTGCCCGTGCTATCTGGTTAACCAAAGCGGTTGCATATTTTTTCTCGAAGTAATAACTAAAATAAACGAAGATGGTTGAAACAAGCATGGAACCACAGGTGTTGATGTAATACATACTCTGGTACATTTCGTCGGGAATGTGCTGCCAGGTGCTTTTTTGCGGGCAGAAAATAACAGAAATAGCAAAACAAAGACTATTAAATATGAAGTATAATCCTAATTCAATTTTTGAAGATTTAGTGGTTTCGGTAATTAGTGGTAAGGCAAATAATAATGGCAGGTAATAAAGATGGCCTCCCGCGGCTAAACCATTTGTAAAACCCGTGATCAATAAAAAAACCATTATTAACCCCAATAAAACAGGCTTGGTTATTTTTTGGAAACCTTTGCGGTTATAATAAATGCAGATACTTATACCAACCATTAATATGCCCAAAAGCATGGCTGTAATAAATAAGGAATAAATTAAATAAGAAGCGATAGTTATAAAGCAGATTATAAAAGCGACATAGGATAACTGCTGTATACGCTTTGATGTTTCTTTAATATCTGTAATCAGGGAGGCGGTGGGAACCTTGTTAAAATTTGGATCATTCATTGCTCTCATGTGATTAACAACATTTATACTCAAAACGAAAATTCGATTTTAAGTTTTTTTCTATGCTTCCTTTTAAAGAAGTTATTTAAACGAACAAACGTTATAATTTATTATTATGTATTCAGAAAAATGTAAAAAAGTTATTCTTCATTTAAAAACGTTTATAGTTGTAAGCTTATTTGATTTTTAAAAAATTTAACTTCAAATCCATTTGCTTTATTCAAATCGACATCTAAGATTTTGATTGATTTATAGAAAATTGATTTTGAATGGTAAGAGTAAAAAACAATTCAAATTGATTTATTAAAGATGATGGGTTTATAAGTTGCCCAAGGGTTTTAAGATAAAGTGCTTGCAAACCGTCGAAAGCCGCTCAGGACTGCAACGATGATAACCAAAAAGACAGGTGCCGGTACTAAAAAAGAATATAATCTTTCACTTTTTTCAATAGATTGCTACCTCAAACAAACCATCCCGCAGGGAAATATTTTGAAAAGAAAAGATTTTTTACAATTATCGGCTATGGGTTTTGGAGGCATGCTGATTCCCAAATTGGCACTTCTGGGTAATCCGATCGATCCATCTGCAGCTTTAAGCGATGGAATGGATGTATCCATGAAAAAGGAATTGGCAGATGCAGCCTTAAATGCCGCCCGATCAAAAGGAGCATCGTATACCGATGTTAGGATTGGTAGGTATTTAAACCAGTTTGTTATAACCCGTGAAAAAAGGGTTCAAAACATTGCTAATACCGAATCGTTTGGTGTTGGAATAAGGGTGATTGCCAATGGCGCCTGGGGGTTTGCTGCCAGTAATAATGTAACCAAAGAGGAAATTGTAAGAACGGCTGAAAGAGCTGTTGCGGTAGCTAAAGCGAATGCTAAAATTATGGCTGAGCCCGTAAGGTTGGCCCCTCAAAAAGGGTATGGGGTGGTTAGTTGGAAAACACCTATTGAAAAAAATGCCTTTGAAGTTCCCGTAAAGGATAAAGTAGATTTATTACTTAGTGTAAATGATGCCGCATTAGTGGGTGGAGCTAATTTTATTAACTCCTTGATTTTTGCCATAAATGAACAGAAGTATTTTGCCAGTACCGATGGCTCTTATATTGACCAGGATGTGCATCGCTTATATCCCAGTTTTGTTGTAACTAAAGTTGATAAAACAACAGGTAAGTTTGAAACACGAAGGTCATTAAGCTCGCCTGTGGGTATGGGTTATGAATACCTATCGCCCAATGCCGCTAATAAAGTAACAGGTATTGTAACCAGGTATAAAGATCGGTACGATATACTGGAAGATGTGAAAGCCGCTACTAACGATGCTACGCAAAAATTAACAGCTAAAAGTGTTGAGCCGGGTAAATACGATCTGGTTTTAGATCCATCACATTTATGGTTAACTATTCATGAATCTGTTGCCCATCCTACCGAGCTTGATCGCGTGTTAGGATATGAAGCAAATTATGCCGGTACCAGCTTTTTATCGATGGATAAATTAAACTCCAAAAACTTTCAGTTTGGAAGTAAGCTGGTAAATATTCATGCTGATAAGTTACAACCCGGATCTCTTGGTTTGGTTGGGTATGATGATGAAGGGGTAAAAACCAAAGAGTGGGAACTGATCAAAGATGGAGTATTGGTTAATTTCCAGGCCATCCGCGACCAGGCGCATATTTTAGGTTTAAATGAGTCGCAAGGTTGTTGCTATTCGCAAAGCTGGAAGGATGTGCAGTTTCAGCGCATGCCCAATGTTTCGCTTCTACCGGGAAAGGATAAACTTAGTGTGGATGATATGATTAAAAACGTGGAGAAGGGGATTTATATTATTGGTGATGGATCCTTCTCCATCGACCAGCAGCGGTATAACTTTCAGTTTGGTGGCCAGACGTTTTACGAAATTAAAAACGGTAAAATTGCAGGAATGTTAAAGGATGTAGCCTACCAGGCCAACACCCAGGAATTCTGGAATTCTTGTACCGCCATTGCCGATAAAAGTGATTACCGTTTGGGTGGTGCTTTTAACGATGGTAAAGGCCAACCTGGTCAATCTAATGCCGTTTCGCATGGTAGTTCCACTACAAGGTTTAATGGTGTAAACGTTATTAATACAGCACGAAAAATTTAAGGAAAATATTATGGCGATATTAAGTAAAGATGAAGCACAGGCATTACTTAAAAAAGTAATTGCTTATTCAAAGGCTGATGAATGCGAAGCGAGCCTGAGCGGCAGTGAAGGTGGAAACATTCGTTATGCCCGCAATGCAGTATCCACGGCAGGAGATGTTAGTACACTTTCATTAGCGGTAACATCTGCCTTTGGAAAAAGATCAGGAACAGCAACCATTAATGAGTTTGATGATGCCTCGCTTGAAAAAGTGGTACGCCGTGCCGAGGAAGTGGCCCGGCTGGCACCGGAAAATCCGGAGTATATGTCGGTTTTAGGCCCACAAACCTATGGGGAGTCTGTTGCTTATAATCCTGCAACTGCTGCAATCGACCCTGATAAAAGGGCGGATGCCGTAGCTAAAAGTTTACAGGTAGCCCGCGAAGGAAAACTGGAAGCCGCAGGTTTTCTTGAAAACCAGTCTGGCTTTAATGCACTAATGAATTCAAAGGGGCTGTTTGGATATAATAAAGACACCGATGTATCGTTTTCGGTCACCTTGCGCAACCAGGCGGGCACCGGTTCGGGTTACATTAGTAAAAGCTATAACGATGTTTCCAAACTGGATACTTTAGCCCTTACTAAAATTGCTGCTTCTAAAGCCAATGGTTCGGCTAATGCCAAAGCTATTGAACCCGGAAAATACACGGTGATTTTAGAACCACTTGCTGCAAGCGATTTGCTGAGTACCATGTTTGGTGGTTTTGATGCACGAAGTGCTGATGAAGGCCGTAGTTACATGAGCAAAAAAGGTGGCGGAACCAGATTGGGCGAGCAATTGTTTGATGATAAAGTGACCATCTATTCTGATCCTTTAAATCCTGATTTGCCGTTTTCGACTTTTAGTGGCGATGGCCGCCCCAATAATAAAACGGTTTGGGTTGATAAAGGAGTGGTTAAAAAATTAGGCTATTCGCGTTATTGGGCGCAAAACAAAGGGGTAGAAGCCCAACCTATGGCAAACCGGATGATCATGGAAGGTGGTAACTCCACACTTGCAAACATGATTAAAGGAACCGAAAAAGGAATTTTAGTAACCCGCTTTTGGTATATCCGCTTTGTTGATCCGCAAACTTTATTATTGACCGGCCTAACCCGCGACGGAACTTTTTACATTGAAAATGGTAAAATACAGTTCCCTATTAAAAACTTCCGTTTTAATGAGAGCCCGGTAATTATGCTGAATAACGTGGAAGAATTGGGTAAGCCAGAGCGTACCGAGAATATGATTGTTCCCCCGATGAAAATCAGGGACTTTACATTTACCTCATTGTCAGATGCGGTTTAAAATCTTTTAAAGCATGGAAGCTATCCCCTCTATCCGGAGGGGTTTTTTTGTTTTTTTGGCTTGTGAAGGCTTTCTTTAATTCTTTTTGCTTGAATTATCTAAATAAAAAAATGGGTCTGCCTAATTGCTTGAGGCAGACCCATTAGCTAATTTGCGACCTGGAATTATATGCCTTGCTATTAATTTAGAATTTAATAAGTTGCAAGTCCCGTTGCCGAAGAAGGAACCATTGAGGTATGACTTACAACCCCCAACTGGCCAAACGGCTTTCTATAGTATCCATCAATCGTGTTCGATTTGGCTGTTAACACATACACATAAAAATCATTGCTTGCAACCACCACATCAACCGGCCCTGTGCCCGATGGAGCAGCATTGGCTTTAGCCAGGTACAAGCCACCATTGCCTGCTATAAAGTAAGATGAAACGTTGTTACTGGCAGTGTTGGTTACATAGGCGAATCTTCCATGTTTGGAAGTTGCTACCCAGCATGCCGCAGCCTGGTAATTTGGCACAGCGCCGTTTAAATTTCTAAGTAAGCCTCTGTTGTTAATAATGTATGAAGTAGTTGAACTGGCACCTGCCATTCCGCCTGCGGCGTTGGATACGATCATGTAACGATTTCTTGACCAATCAAAGCCAAAAGGTGTTTTACCTTCGCTGTTCGAGAACTTGCCTGGCATTGCTCCCCCATTGCCTTTAATCTTAAATGTTCCAATTTTATTAGTTGCTTTTTCAGTAACCACCACATAATCTCCATAGGGAGTAAATGATATTTGCGGGGCATCAACTCCTTTTCCGCTCAGCGGTTGGGATGATCCAGCGATGTCAGTTAATTTTCCATTCATGCCAATTAAGATGCCATGTATTTCATCGGAGCCCCGGTTTAAAACATAAAGCAGGTTATCATGTACCGTAACGCTAACAGGTGTTTTACCCCCCGAAGCAATGGTATGTGCCAGTTTAAGGCTGCCGTCGTTTCTGATTTTAAACGATGACACTGAGTTATCACCCGCGTTAACCGCATACAGCCATTCATGGTTTCTGTCAATTGCCAGGGCCCCCTGCGATCCAAGGCCACTTCCGGTGCCTGCTCCGCCTGAGATAGTAGTTTCTTTCAGTTCAAGCTGGCCGTTATTTTTAATGTCATAAACCATAATCTCATTCCTGGAAACGCCGTTGGTTTCGGTGTACAAATGAAGGCTGCTTTTTCTTCCTGATTTGTACGCAACAATCATTTGATTTATATTATCCGTTATGCCAATTTCATCCGGATTGGCCCCATTTTCCGACATCATTTCTTCGGTTAATACCTGTGGCTGGATCGTTTGGCCGTTAAATTCTTCATTTTTTTTGCACGCTGCGAAAGTGCAAATCAATGCCAGTGCAACGGTGGCTTGTAATAATTGAATCTTTTTCATTTGATTGTATTTTATGGTAAATAATTGATTAAAAAACGAGGTTGATTTTATAGTACACTTAAAACATGGCAAAGCGGTGCCCCAATCCTGTTGAGGAATTTTTTAACGATAAGAGGACGATTATTTATTTCAAGCGTGTGCCTATGCTTACCCGAAAACCTGCGCTTGTTACGGGCATTTTTCCAATTCCAACACCCCGCAGCGGAACATGCAAATAGGGGGCGATACTTATTTCAGCGTGCTTTAAAATTGGTGTTTGATACCCTGCACTTATAATGGCAACTGCAGGGGCACTGAATGTATTTGATGGATAAAATCCTGTAAGCTTTTCCGCTAATCCGTTGTGATCAACATGGTACAAGTTTCTTTCTTTGGTTAATATATACGCTGAAATTCCAGGGGCGATAAAGAAATGTGGTACCCTTCGTGATTTAAAATAAAATTTAGCGGCTACTGGTATTTCAATGATAGTACTCTTACTTTCAACATTGTTGATCGTCATGCCTGCCATCATCGATCTTACCTTTTCAATGTTGAAAACTACTCCTTCGCCTATATAATTTTTTTTGTTGACGATGATACCCGATTGCAGGGATACAACCTTCGTAAACTTCAATTCGGCAATAAGACCATAGGCCACGCCAATATTATTAAATGGCCCCGATTTTACCTTACTAAAATCGGCTCCGGCTATTACACTTAAGTACAGGCTTTTTTTATATGGCGATGCTATAATAATGCTTTTTGAATTCCGGAAGGATAGTGCTGTGTCCTTTGTTTTATTTATTGAAGATGCGGTTTTATTACGTGGTTCATTGTCGATTTTTGTCAATGCGATATCGCTATTCATCAATGGCATCGTCAAAGCATTTTCCTGAAACTTAATTGTTTCTTTGGGGAGAACTTTAATCGGTTCGGTGTTTGCTTTTTCAGTGAAACCGGATTTGATATGCTGTTCATTTTGTAACCTTAAAACATTGCCGGATCTTGAATTTTGCATTTTAAATTCAATGACCTTTTTATTGGCGGTTACTTGTTGCTTAAAATGGCTAACTGAAATACTTTGTTGTTTGTTGTTTTTCTTAATCGAGACTTTTAAAGCAGGGGTACTGGTAACTGACTGCTCTTTACTTTCCGTACAATTGGCATTATGATAAACAACGTTTTCTGCGCTTTTATATCTTACACTTGAATTTTTAAGTACGATAAAGAAACCTGCTGAAAGTAACAAAATAAGGCCGGTAAGAAGTAGGATTTTGGTTACATTAATGGAAGTATTTTTAACCGGTACAAGCGTTTGGGCTGCATTTATTTTGGCAGCTATATTTTGCCAATCGTCAGGACCTGGGTCAAGTGGATAGCCTTCGGCTGCCCTTTGAAATAATTCCTCCATATCGTTGTTTATATACTGCATTCTGTAAGCGCTTCCTTCTGATTTAAAAAGTTTTGCATCAATTGTTTCGCCCTCATTAAATTAGACTTTGAAGTCCCAATAGGGATGTTAAGTGCCTCGGATATTTCAATATGTGTATAACCATCTATAACATACATATTGAACACAGCACGGTAAGTGGGAGGCAGTCTTTTAACTTGCTTTATTAAATCTTTATAAAGAAGTGCCTGGTCGGCCGAAGCACTCTTATCTGTTAAATCGCCAAAATGATCAGGATCGCCTCCAATTTCCGGTAAAAACATTTTTTTTCGTAAAAGATCAATGGCGGTATTAATCATAATCCTTTTAATCCATCCCGCCAGTAATTGTTCAACAACCGAATCCTTGTCCCATCTGAACTTATCTATGTTTATAAAAAATTTTACAAATCCGTCATTGGTAACTTCAAGTCCTTCCTCATAATTGTAGATATACCTGAACACTATTTTTAAGGCATAGGCCCTGTACTTATCATAAAGTATTTTTTGATACTTCTGATTGTGTGCCTTACACTCGTTTATTATCAGGTATATATTGTCCAAATAACGGGCTTCAGAAATTAAAAAATAAATACAACGGTGTTTTATCAATGGCTGCTAAGTAGCCGGAATTTTCCTTCTGTTTTAAAAGGTTTCAGGTAGAACTACGAATGTATTTTTAAAAGGGTTGCAACCGGAGCCAATTTATTTAGCATAATCATAGGCCATTTCTTCCCCAGTCTGCAGCAAATGCAAATTCCCCGGAAAGTGTTATATAAAAAGGCTGTCTAAAATTAAGTTTTTAAAATACCAGCATTGGCCTTTTGTTGCAACATTGTTGCAGTCCTGACCAGCTTTTGACGGTTCGCAATCACTTTATCAGTTGTAAAAAAAAATCTGCAGTTTAAAAAAATACAAGTGGCAAATTAAATTTAAATAGCCTCTTTGACAGTGAAAAATATTTTCTGTTTAAGAAATTTAGTTTCATCAACACCAGTCGTAATTCGCCGATATCCTATTAAATTTTGAAGTTTAAAGAGATTTTTTAAGATATAGCTATTTCAATCTGGGTATAGCCAGCCAAATCCCCCGGAAAGTTCCATATAAATTACAATCAAAATTTAGTTTTTGCTATTGGCGACTATTCGATATTTTACCAAAGTAATTTATTAATTAAAAAATTTATCAATATTGAAACGAAGAGATTTTTTACACTACTCAGGTATGGGCCTGGGCGCTGCCTTTTTAGCTAATATACCTTTTGTAGGCAAAGCCGTTTCGCCGCAAGTTTTTTTAGCTAACCCGGTAGATGTAGCTATTAAAAAACGCATTGCTGATACTGTTTTAAATGCAGCAAAATCAAAAGGAGCCAGTTATGCAGATGTGCGTATCGGTCGTTATTTGCGCCAGTTTGTTACCACCCGCGAAAAAAGGGTTGATAATATTGTAAACACCGAGTCGTATGGTATTGGCATTAGGGTAATAGCCAACGGAAGTTGGGGCTTTGCAGCAACCGATAAAATGGACGAAGCCAGTATTTTAAAGGCCACCGAAACTGCTGTGCAAATTGCAAAAGTGAATTCCAGGCTATTGCTGGAACCTGTACGTTTGGCGCCGCAAAAAGGCTATGGCGAAGTAAGCTGGAAAACCCCACTTGAAATAAACGCCTTTACGGTGCCGGTAAAACAAAAGGTTGACCTGTTGCTTGCAGCAAACGATATTGCCTTGCAAAACGGTGCCAGCTTTATTAACAATTCGCTCTTTTTAGTAAACGAGCAAAAGTATTTCGCATCAACCGAAGGGTCATATATCGACCAGGACATCCATCGCATCTGGCCCACATTTACGGTTACCAAAACCGATAAGCAAAGCGGAAAGTTTGAAACAAGAAATTCGTTAAGCGCTCCTATGGGTATGGGATACGAGTACCTGCAACCCCGCGAAGAAGATAAAATAAAAGGTTTTATAACCTTGTATAAAAACAGGTACGATTTACTGGAAGATGTAAAAATGGCCACCCTTCATGCCGAGCAAAAGCTAAAAGCTAAACCGCTTGAGCCCGGTAAATACGACCTGGTATTAGACCCAACCCACCTTTTTCTCACTATACACGAATCGGTAGGCCACCCAACGGAGTTGGACAGGGTAATGGGTTACGAAGCTAACTATGCAGGCACCAGCTTTCTCACATTAGATAAATGGGAAACACGCAAATTTAATTTTGGCAGCGATATAGTAAATTTTGTTGCAGACAAAACCCAGCATGGATCGTTAGGTGCAGTTGGGTACGATGATGAAGGAGTTAAAGCGAAAGAGTGGGAAATAATAAAAGATGGCATATTGGTAAATTACCAAACCACCCGCGACCAGGCACACATTATTGGTTTAAACGAATCGCAGGGTTGCAGTTTTGCCGATAGCTGGAACAGCATTCAGTTTCAGCGTATGCCCAATGTATCGTTACAGCCGGGCAAAGCTCCATTAAAACCTGCCGACATGATAAAAAATATTGAGAAGGGTTTATACATGTTTGGCCGAAATTCTTACTCAATCGATCAGCAACGTTATAACTTCCAGTTTAGCAGCCAGCTTTGTTTCGAAATAAAAAATGGCCAGATTGGTGGTATGGTTAAAGATGCGGCCTACCAGGCCAATACCCAGGAATTCTGGAATTCATGCACCGCTATTTGCGATCAAAATGATTACCGTTTAAGCGGGTCCTTTTTCGATGGTAAAGGACAGCCTTCACAGGTAAGCGCCGTTTCGCATGGTTGCGCAACTACAAGGTTCAATGGGGTGAGTGTAATTAATACCGGCAGAAAAATATAAGAGGATAACAACCAGGTTAATAATTATTAATAGCATACAAAATCAGAAAGATCTTTTTTTCCTTTTTCCTTTTTCCTTTTAACTTTTTACCTCATCCTGGTTCTTTAAAAAAAATATTCCTTATTTTTCTAATTAAAAATGCACATGGAGGAGAAACATTTTTATAAGAATCTCCATTTGCTAAAAGTTCCGATTACCCGGGTTTTTTCACCTACTCATTTTTCCGCCATACCCAATAGTTGGTACATCATTATTTCTGATATTAAAAATTCAACCGACGCAGTAAACGTAGGCAGAAGTAATGATGTAAACCTGGTAGCCGCAGGTAGCCTTATTGCTGCTTTAAATGTTGCCCGTAAATATGAGATTGAAATCCCTTTTTTCTTCGGTGGCGATGGTGGAACAATCATCGTTCCTGAAATAATACTGGAAGAGGTTTCCGAAGCTTTATTGCTACACAAAACCAATAGCCTTATGCAGTTCAATTTGGATATGCACATAGGATCCGTTTCAATGAAAGACGTTAATGCTGCGGGCCATTTTGTAAAAATCTGCAAACTTCAAATTGGTTCGGGGTTCAATAAACCTGTTGTTATTGGCGATGGCTTGCATTATGCGGAGCAGTTAGTAAAATCCGCCGAATATAATTTCAGTAGCGAGGTTCATGAAGAAAAAGAACCCGACTTATCGGGCCTGGAATGCCGCTGGGATAAAGTAAAACCACCGGAGGAACAAAATGAAATTGTTTGCTACTTAATACAGGCAGTCAATCCATTAAAGCAAATAGAAGTTTACAGAGAAGTTTTAATTAAAATGGATTCTGTTTATGGTAACATCAAAAAGCGAAATCCGCTTTCGCTCAAACGTATGAAACTACTGCTAACCTATAGTAAAGTGCGTAAAGAAATGATGGTAAAATATGGTAAATGGCGGATAGGATATTTCCTGCTCTCTTTTATAAAATCTTTTTTGGGCAGCCTTGCTTTTAAGTATAACCTCACCATAAATAATTTTAAAGGCCGTAAATACCTTGAGCTGATTATTGAAAATGCCGATACACTTACAATTGATGGCCGCATAACTACAGTTATTACCGGTACCATGAATAAGCGGGTTGAATATATTAAGCAGCTTTCAATGCTGGAGTAGAGGGGTGAGTGAATTGTTGGCCATCACATTAGTAAAGAAAGCATCATGACTTGTTATATCGAAAACCGCAATCTGAAACACATACATTTTGTTGATGGCTCCGATGGAGGTTATACCGCCGCATCAAAGGAGTTTAAACAGAAACTTCAAAAATTAGAAGTATAATTTTTGGTTGTGAGCATTTCAACCCTGGGCATCATCGTTGCTTCCGATACATCGGAACAGTTCATCGGCATATCAATAAATTTGCAGTGTTTATTTCCACTTTAGTACAACCTTTTTATATACTGCTGCAAGTTAATAATGCATGGCATAAAATGGCTAATCTTGCACTTTAAATGGTTTTACTCTTGTAATTAAATTTACTTTTCTCCGTCATGAAATATTCAAGCTACTTCGGAATTGTTGCATCCCTTTTGGTTATAGGTGTATGTTTTGTTCCCTGGGTTTTTATTGAGTCTATTAATACACAGGTTACGGGTATGCATTCCGGTAGCGCCAATTTTGGTAAAGCTGGTTTAATGAATATTTTTCTTTCTGTAATTGCAATGGGTTTTTTTATAACACAAAATCCATTTGCAAAGCGTTTTAACCTGTTTGTTTGCACCTTTAATTTTGCATGGGCTATCCGTAATTATCTTGTTATTACCCAATGCGCCATGGGTGAGTGCCCGCAAAAAAAATGGGGGATCTACTTACTTGTTTTATTTACTTTAATTATGTTGATTTTTTCAATGCTGCCTGCAGCGCCCAAAAACAAACAGTAATATTTTTTGTTACAAAAAATTTATGGTTTTATTGTGTATGTTACCTGTTTGTAGTTTTTATACAATGGCGTTATAAAGTTGTTAGGGTACTTTTTGCCTTTTAATTTAATGCTGCATTTGCATTGTACCGTACAAATGAGTGAACCGCCAAAGGTCGGTCAGGCTACAACCATGATGCTAAAAATTACCCCGCCGCAAACTAAACTATTAGGTTTATCCTTTTTAACTTACTCACAAATAGCTTAAATTGATTTTCTTTTTATATTAAGTTTAAGGCGAACTTTTCAATCTACATTCTATCATTTCAAACTGCAATTATGCTTAAAAAATTTACTTACTTTATTTTATTCATGCTTTTTGTAGCAATGGCAAACGCCCAGGTAAGTTATAGCTTTACTGCGTCCACGGGTACTTATACAGCCATTACTTCCGGCACTTCGCCTACGCTTATAACTCCCACATTAGATTATGCTCCTGCCGATGAAGGTTTTGCCAATGATTTGCCTATTGGATTTACTTTTAACTACAATGGCGTTGCCTATACCAGGTTTAATGTAAATGTAAATGGCTTTATAACTTTTGGAGCGGGTTTTAATGAAGATCCGGATGAAGATTATTTTTTCAACAAACTGGATGGCGGTCCATTTTCGCAACAATCGGTTCGTCCTGTTGTAGCCCCGCTTTGGGACGATTTACACCTTGTTGCAGAAACAGATTTAAAATATACAGTTACCGGCACAGCTCCTAACAGGGTCTTAACTATAGAGTGGGGCAGGGCGCGGTGGATATTTGATGCTACTTCAGCAGGTATCAGTTTCCAGGCCAGGCTGTACGAAACAACCAATATAATTGAGTTTATCTACAAGAGGGAAACAGGTGGATTGGTTGCCCCATCCGCATCCATTGGTCTTTCCGCTGCCCGTACCGGTATCGGCAATTCATTATCGCTGTTAAACAGTTCGGCTGCTCCAACAACCAGCACAACCACTTCTTACGATTCAATTAAAGTAAAACCTGCAACCAATCAGTTATATCGTTTTACACCTTTAGCATGTATTGCTCCAAGCATTACTCAGTTAACAAATGTTAAGTCATCTTCTGTAACTTTTTCGTGGAATGCAATTGACGGCGTAACCAATTATGAATATGCTTTTTCCACAAGTCCTGCAGCACCTGCTTCAGGAACTTCTACTACAGCAAGCTCTGTAAACATTTCGGGATTAACGCCTGGTGTAAACAATTATTTATATGTGCGAAGTGTCTGTGGTGGTGGAAATTTTTCCGCCTGGTCGCGCAGGGCTTTGGTACAATGTACATCTAATATTGAGCCTGCAAATGGTGCAGTAACCCCCGACTCTACTGTAATGTCATGGAATCCTGTTCCCGATGCTACTGGCTATACTATTATGATAGGTTTAGACGGGGTTGACTTTTTAAATATTGGCACCGTTAACGACACGGTTACTTCCATCTTTCTCAGAAATTTAGATTACAGTACAACGTATCATTTTTACATAAGGGCTGTAATAGGTAGCGATACCGCATCGGAACAATGTAGCAGTAATGCAACTTCATTTACTGTAAAAGATCCACCTGTAATACCTTGTACCATGAACGTGTTGCCTGCAAACGGGGCACAAAATGTAAACCCAGCAAACACCCTCATATCCTGGAGAAGTTTGCCCAACGCAACGGAATATGTTGTGATGTTTAGTTTTGACAACGGTGCCACCTATGAATTACTGGGCACCACACCAGATACCGCTGTAAATATTGGCGGTTTAGGTATAGTTGATTACGATGCAACTTATTACTACTACATCAGGCCAATTGTTGGCAGAGATAGTGCCACCACCGGTTGCCAAACCAATGCAACTTCTTTTAAAACAAGAGTTAAGCCACCCGCACCATCAAACGATAATTGCGATAATGCTATTCAATTAACCGGAACACCTGTTAATGCCACCACATTGGGTGCCACTGAAAGTTTGCCGGCTGAAGATTGTAACAATGCTCAAACGGGCTTTGCTAACGATGATGTATGGTTTAAGTTCACTGCTTTAAGCAGTGGGGGTGCTACCATATCGTTAACCAATGCAGCACCTGAGCTGGATGCTGTTATACTGGCATATACCGGAACCTGTGGCAATTTAGTATTAATGGATTGTAAGGATGCAACTTTTGACGGTGAGAATGAAACACTGCCTTTA
Source organism: Chitinophagales bacterium (assembly GCA_038256825.1). Lineage (GTDB taxonomy): Bacteria > Bacteroidota > Bacteroidia > Chitinophagales > Chitinophagaceae > Segetibacter. The sequence continues at coordinate 15,091 of JBBSJX010000004.1, read as the reverse complement.
ACCAATTTAGTTTCCGGTCAAACTTATTATTTTAGGGTGTATGGTTTTTATGCCCCTGTTGATGGAGGAGCTTTTACTATACAGGTAAATGGCCCCGCATTACCCGTTTTGCTTGCCAACTTTAAAGGTGAAAATAAAGGAACCACGAATGTTTTAAATTGGACTACTTTATCGGAACAAAACAGTAAAGGGTTCGAGTTACAACGTTCAGTTGATGGTAACAATTTTAGTCCGCTTGGCTTTGTATCATCAAAGGCTGCTACGGGCAATAGTGTAACAACTTTAAATTATGGTTTTGTTGATACCAGGCCGTTTGCTGGTAGTAATTATTACCGCATCAGGCAATTGGATAGAGATGGTAAGTTTACCTATTCATCAGTTGTTTTGTTACGCAGTTTAAATGCTAAATCGTTAACCATTAGTTCCATTTATCCTAACCCGGTAAGTACTGTTTTAAACATGGTGGTTACAACTCCAACAAGTCAAAAATTAAACGTTGTTGTTACCGATCTGGCCGGAAAAATAGTGATGCAACAAAGTATGTATGCTGTAAACGGAGATAATAAAATACAATTGAATATTGGTAAATTACCTTCAGGAAGTTACCTGTTAAAAGCAATATGCGATAACGGTTGCGAAACAGCAGTTAACAAGTTTGTGAAACATTAATGGTGCTTTTATAAATTCATCTCCCATAATGTAAAAGTTATGGGAGTTTTTTGTCTAACATTTTTGGGCTGTTTAACATGGTTGTAGCCTGACCTACCTTTCGCGGTTCACTCACTTGTATAGTTAAATCTTTACGCAACTTTGCAGTTGTTTTTACTTTAAAAACTAAAATAAATTTGGTATTCTTTCAAGGTTTTTAGTAATGTAGGCGCATAAAAAAAAGAGGAATATAAATTGGTAAAATTCCAACTTTATATTCCTCTTTTTATTTTATAAAAATTTAAAAAAAAGATCCTTTTTGTACAACTGCACAAGTGAGTGACACAACGATGTTGCTATGTAAAACAAATGCTGATTACCAAAAAGTAACTCTATATTTAGTCTAAAACCTTTAATGATTGATTGATAATTTCAACACATTCTTTTATTTGTTCGGCAGTGATGGTAAGGGGAGGCGCAAACCTGATTTTATCTCCATGCGTAGGTTTTGCCAATAAACCGTTTTTCATTAATTCAAGACATAACACCATTGCGGCATCGCTATTTTCGTGCTCAATTACTATGGCATTAAGTAAACCTTTGCCTCTAACCAGTTTTATATATTTTGAATTTAACTGTTCAATGCCATCGCGAAGCAATTGGCCCATTTGCTCAGCCTTTTCAGCCATATTTTCATCCTTTAAAACCTTTAAAGCAGCAATAGCAACCTTACAAGCCAAAGGATTTCCACCATAAGTTGAGCCATGTTCTCCGGGTTCAATATTCAGCATAATGAAGTCGTCCGCCAAAACAGCGGACACAGGCAATACACCACCACTCAAAGCTTTTCCTAATACTAAAATATCGGGCCGAACATTATCATAATCGCAGGCAAGCATTTTGCCTGTTCGGCATAAACCTGTTTGTATTTCATCAGCAATCAATAAAACATTATACTGTTCGCACAGTGCCTTCACTTTTGCCAGGTAGCCTTCGTTGGGCACCACAACCCCAGCTTCACCTTGTATAGGTTCAACCATATAGGCTGCAACATTAGGGTCTTGCAAAGCCTTTTCAAGGTTTGGGATGTCGTTGTAGGGAACCAGTTTAAACCCGGGCATAAAGGGGCCAAAGTTTTTATAGCTCACCGGGTCGCTCGACGAAGAAATGGCGGCCATGGTTCTACCCCAGAAATTATTTTCTGCAAATAAAATAACCGCTTTATTTTCTTCAATTCCTTTTTTATAATAACCCCAGCGCCGGGCAAGTTTAACAGCGGTTTCGGCTGCTTCAACCCCGGTGTTCATGGGTAATACCTTATCGTAACCAAAATATTCAGTTATAAACCGGGCATATTCTCCTAAAATATCATTGTAAAAAGCCCTGGAAGTAAGCGTTAGCTTTTTCGCCTGCTCAACCAAAGCTGCAACAATTTTGGGATGACAATGCCCTTGGTTTACGGCTGAGTAACCGCTTAAAAAATCATAATATCTTTTTCCGTCTACATCCCATAAAAAAACGCCTTCACCCTTGTTTAATACCACGGGCAATGGGTGATAATTGTGGGCACCATATTTGTCTTCTAAGGCCAAAAACGCATCGGTTTTAGTGCCTGCTGTATTCGTAAGCATAGTAAAAAATTTGAAATTGTGTAAACAAATAAAGGCAACACGGGATTGCTTCAAAAAAGGTGCTGTTAAAAACAGGGATGATCCAGAAAGTCTAAGTTGTGAGATAGAAATATCATTGGGAATTATTTACAGGTTGCAATTTACAATTAATATGTTGATTTTAAGTTAGCTATTAAATCCTTAGCATGGCATTAAGATATTTGTTATTATCATATGATACCTGTTTCAGGTTGTTTTCGTTGTATTTTTGTATACAGTTGGCAAGCATCTCAAAGAATTATACAAAAAAAGCTTTTTAAGTTTTGATTGTTAGCCAGATTTTCCGACCTTCGCCGTCCGAAAAAAAAATAATCATGGCAAGAGTATGTCAGGTAACTGGAAAAAGGCCGATCGTAGGTAATAAAGTTTCTCACTCAAACATTAAAACCAAACGCCGTTTTTTACCCAATTTACAAACAAAGCGTTTCTATTTTGTAGAGGAAGATCGTTGGATCGTTCTCAAAGTTTCTAGCGAAGCTATCCGTACCATAAATAAAAATGGTTTGGCAAGTGTGGTTAAAGACATGCGTGCACAGGGTAACAAAATCTAACAATAGTTAAAAATTCCAATAAAATGGCAAAGAAAGGAAACAGGGTTCAGGTGATAATGGAGTGTACAGAGCATAAAACAAGTGGTATGCCTGGTACAAGCCGTTACATTACCAAGAAAAACAAAAAAAATACCCCTGAACGTTTGGAGTTGAAAAAATTCAACCCAATTTTGAAAAAAGTAACCGTTCACAAAGAGATTAAATAGTTCGTGCTAAAGAGTGGTGATGTATTTTTTAATGCACGCTATTACCCAGGCTTAGAACATAAAACGTAAAAAATGGCAAAAGCAGCTAAAACCGCGATTAAAACAAAAGACCAAAAAACCGCCGCAGAAGCTAAAAACTGGAGCAAGGTTATTAAGGCAGTTCGTAGCCCTAAAACCGGTGCATACACTTTTAAAGAAGCGATCGTACACAAGGATAAAGTGAAAGACTTTTTATCCGCTAAGTAATTGGATTTGTCCCATCTATATTATTAAAGCTGTCCTTAAAAGGGACGGCTTTTTGTATTTTATTTAAAGTGTAACAAACGATAGGTATAATTTTATTTTATTTTTGGGGCCAGGCAAATAGCTACTATTTAGCTGCCGTTGCGTCGCACACTTGTACTGCAGTACATTATGCAGCTAAACATATCCTTACTATATAATTCCAAATAAATTTGGGGATAACCCATTTTGTTAACCTGATTGCAATCAGGTTAAATAGCTGTCATGTTTTTTCAAAAACAATAAACAACCAACTTTGCTTATATTGTCAGGTTATCTATTATAAACAACCAATTATTTTAACCTATTCAGTAAAACCAAATTGCTGAAATCAAAAATTATATATGAGTTTCTTAGGAAAATTATTTGGTAAAAAAGAAAAGGAAAGTTTAGACCAGGGGTTACAAAAAACTAAAGACAACTTTCTTACAAAATTTACCAAGGCCATTGCCGGTAAAAACACGGTTGATGAAGAGGTGTTAGACGACCTGGAGGATGCTTTGGTATCGGCGGATGTGGGTATTGACACCACTGTAGAAATAATAAATAGAATTGAAGCAAGGGTTAGCCAGGATAAATATTTAAATACTGGTGAACTCAATAAAATTCTTCAGGAAGAAATTAAATCCATCCTGGTAGATGCGAAGGAGCAGAGCTATAAGGACTTTTCAACCCCCACCGGAACCAGGCCTTATGTAATATTAGTTGTAGGGGTAAATGGTGTGGGTAAAACCACTACCATTGGTAAGCTGGCTTATAATTTTAAAAAAGCGGGCCAATCCGTTCTTTTAGGTGCTGCCGATACTTTTAGGGCTGCTGCTGTTGACCAGTTAACTATTTGGAGCGACAGAACCGGTGTTCCCATAATTAAACAACCTATGGGAAGCGATCCTGCAGCGGTAGCTTTTGATACCGTTCAAAGTGGTTTGGCCCGTGGTTCAGATGTAGTTATTATTGATACTGCCGGCCGCTTACACAATAAAGCCCACTTAATGGATGAGTTGAGTAAAATAAAAAGGGTTATGCAGAAAGTAATACCCGGTGCTCCCCATGAGGTTATGTTGGTTTTAGATGGATCAACCGGGCAAAACGCATTAGAGCAGGCTAAACACTTTACTGCCGCCACCGATGTTACTGCCATAGCTATTACTAAATTAGATGGAACCGCTAAAGGTGGTGTTGTTTTGGCCATAGCCAACCAATTTAAAATACCGGTAAAGTTTATAGGAGTTGGCGAAAAAATGGAAGATCTGTTGGTATTTGATAAACATGAATTTGTTGATAGCCTTTTTAAGTTAGAAGAATAAAACGTAAATATGGAAGGTTATATAAAGCTGGTTTTATAATTTATTAAATGATAGCGGTTAATTTTAACCGCTATTTTTATTGCCCTCATAATGAAGATTTTACTTTTGGATACCCACAACAGGCGAAAGTTGTTTCCATTAACTTCCACACGTGCCGTGGCCGGTTTAAGGTATGGCATGTTTACTATCAGGGAAAGATGGGAACGTTTAACAGGATTAGCTTCCGACATACTAACGGAGGAATATCTTCAGGAGCAGTACGGCAACCCTGCAAGTGGAGAATATATGCTAATTGATTCCGCGGTTTTACCAAATCCCTATCTGGTAGAGAAAATACTAAGTTTAAAAACAGGCTTTGCTTTGGCCGATGAAAAAGGTTTGATTGCAGGAAGACACTTTTTTTCAGAGATACCACAGTACAAGGATGATTTTCTGCAACACTTTACAAATATTGAAAACGAAAATGTTGAACGTATTGAATTGCCTTGTCACCTGTTTCAATTAAACGGTCAGGCAATAAATGATGATTTTAGACTTTATACGGCTGGTAAAACCTCCAGGCAAAATTTGCCCGATGTAATAAGTAATAATCCTTCGCAGGTTTTTATTGAAGAAAGTGCCACCATAGAAAATTGCAGTTTGAACGCAACCACCGGCCCAATATATATTGGTAGAAATGCACTGGTAATGGAAGGCTGTTTAATAAGAGGCCCTTTTGTTTTAGGTGATGGCGCCGTATTAAAAATGGGTTCTAAAATTTATGGAGCCACAACCCTTGGACCTTATTGTGTTGGTGGTGGCGAAATTAAGAATAGTATTATGATGGGTTACTGCAATAAGGCGCATGATGGTTACCTTGGTGATAGTATTATTGGGGAGTGGTGTAATTTAGGGGCCGGAACCAGTAACAGCAACCTTAAAAATAATATGGGTGAGGTTAAGGTATACAATTATCATTTTAAAGACTATATACCTTCGGGTAATAAATGTGGAATTGTAGTTGGAGATTATACAAGGACCTCAATAAATACATCCTTTAATACCGGCACTGTTGTAGGCATTGGTTGCAATGTTTTTGGTGATGGACTTACCCCTAAGTTTATTCCCGATTTTACCTGGGGAACCAAAGGCCTATCGCGATACGAGTTTGAAAAAGCTTTAACAGATATAAAAAGCTGGATGAAACTTAAAAACGTTGAATTGAATAATGCGGGGATAAAAATGTTGAAACATATCTTTGACCATTATAACGATTAATTAAATGCAAGTTGTTGCCGGCAACCGGTTATATGAAGCGGCAGTAATAAATTTTTAAAAAATAATAAAACTGATTATGAGAAAACAAATTGCAGCAGCAAACTGGAAAATGAATTTAACCTTTCAACAAGGACAGCAATTGTTGGTTGATTTTATGGAAATAGCACCTGAGCTGAAAGATAATCAATTGGTTGTTTTTGCTGTTCCTGCACCTTATTTGCATATGGCACAGGAAAAAATTGGATTTGATCATAAATTATTTGCAGCGGCGCAAAATGTTTATACCAAAAAGTCAGGTGCTTTTACCGGCGAAACTTCGGTTGAAATGCTGCAATCATTAAATGTTGAATATGCGGTTATAGGCCATAGTGAGCGCAGGGAATATTTTAATGAAGACAATAAAATGCTGTCCGATAAAGTAAAAATTTGCCTTGAGTATAATATTACCCCTATTTTTTGCTGCGGCGAACCTCTGCCAATCAGGGAAGCGGAAGGTCAGAATGATTATGTAACTGCGCAATTACAGGAATCGTTGTTTGACCTATCGGCTGAGCAGCTTAAAAAAGTTGTTATTGCTTATGAACCCATCTGGGCCATAGGTACCGGTAAAACTGCCAGCAGCGGGCAGGCGCAGGAAATGCATGCGCATATTCGTAAACAAATTGCGGGTGTATATGGCAGCGATATTGCCGATGAAATAACCATACTTTATGGTGGTAGTGTTAAAGGTGCCAATGCAAAAGAAATATTTGGCCAGCCCGATGTGGATGGCGGATTAGTGGGCGGAGCATCGTTAAGCGCAACCGAATTTGTGGAGATTGTAAAAGCATTGAAATAATAAATGGAAGAATGATACAACAAAACCCTGCAATATCTATCGCAGGGTTTTTTGTTTTAGTCAATTTAATATTTTGCCTGTTGCCACTGGCACAAATGCACAAGAGAGTGACACAACGATGTTGCTACGAAGACCAATGCAGGCAACTTAATAACCTTTTTCTTCACCTTTTTTAACAAACTGATTTTAGAAAGCTGCACCCGCAATTTTAAAAAGAGCAGCTTTACCAAGGCGCCTCCTTTTCTGAAAACCTACTTAATCAACTTGTGAATTTTAATCTTTTTTACGCATCTGCTTTTGAAGACAAGAATTTACAACCGTTTGATTAATGCTACCGGGGTACAATTAAAAGTAGACCATGGTTGGGATGAAGAAAGTTTAATTTCTGAAGCCAAAAGTTTACCCCCACGTAAATTTTGAGAATTTTTTTAGGGTAACTAACATTTATTATATTCCCGGCATCGTTGCGTCGCACTCTTGTACCTACCGTGTGTACGCATCCTTTTTTTTATCTTTTGCTCTGTTAAGAGCACCCTGTTTATAGAAACCATACACAAAACAATATTAAAAGCTCCGTAGGCGCTTCCTAATACTTGTTATAGGAGGCACCTACGGAGCCAAGAACTTTAAATTTCAAAATTTGCCTATAAACAGGATGCTCCTCCGGAGCTAAAAAGCAGTATTTGTTATAATATTTTTAAACTACACCTATTGTGTACACACGGTAGCTCTTGTACGGTAAACCTTTGTGCGGCTGCTTAAATACTTGCTGGAAGTTCAATCAGGTCGTAATCGCTTATTTGATTTATGTATAAAACCGTACTACGTTTGTCGGCACTGGGATGATAAATTAGCTTAAACTTAGCTCCATAAACAAACTCCGATGCATGGTATGATGTTCGGGCTAATACAAAATTTGAAAAGGATTCATCGTAAGCTTTTACAAATACCAGTATTTCTGCCTGTGTAGCTAAAAGGTCTTCGAGCGATAGGTTGTAAAATGGGCTTTTTTCGTTAATTACATGCACCAATGTCCAGCTCAGTGTTAACGAATTGACCTGCGAAATTTCAAGATCGAGGTTATAAAATTTATTGCTCAAAATTCCATCGCCCTCTACTTTCATGGCTAAAGTTGCTTTCACCTCCGCATCCGATAAATTGCGGTGTTTGTAAGGCACAAACCTGAACATAACAGCCACCCCACTTTTAAAAGGAGCATACAAAGCATTTTTACTAAACTTAAAATATGCTTTTGGTTGCGAAAATCGTCCGTATAACATACCTGTTGCCAGTGCAAATAACAATAACCCGAATATAGATTCCGTGGCCGCAATGGCATTGGTGATTATACCTGTTGGGTAAATGTGACCATATCCCACCGTTGATAACGTTTGGGCGCTAAAGAAAAAGGCTTCCCAAAAGCGTTTAATTGTTGAACCTTCATCTATTCCTCCTAAATGTTCAATCCCGGTAAAGGTGTAGATAGTAGCAAAAAACAGGTTGGTAATAATATAAAAGGTTAATACAATAAGGATGAATTTCCATCCGGGAACCCGTAACATGGTATTATAAACGCTGATCCTTTCAAAAAAATTTATACCATAAACTTCAATATTGGGGCTGCCATCTTTATTAAAAAAACGGCCGCCACTATTTTCACTGTTAACCCCAAAACCGGTTTGCTCAGTTGCAGCAGCGCGACTATTAATTTTTTCTTTTAGCACAGTATTTTGGTTAGGCTTAAAACTTCCCGGAAGGTTGGTTTAATAAATATTTTTAAAGCAATTGTTACATCATTTGCAGGCAAACGGGTTTGGGTAATTCAATTTGCTCGCCGGTTGCAGTTAATAATCCTGTTTGTTTATTTCTTTTAAATATTACAATATTATTCGTGTTCTGGTTGGCTATCAGTAAAAACTTACCGGTTGGGTCAATGGTAAAGTTTCTGGGCGCTTCACCCATAGTGGATTGAATACCTCTTAACTGCAACCTTCCATTATTTGGATTGATGGCAAAAATTGCAATGCTGTTTGCATCGCCGCGATTGGAAGCGTACAGAAATTTTCCATCGGGCGATACATGAATATCAGCGCTGCCAATAGCTCCTTTATAATCTTTTGGATGGGTGCTTATTTGTTGGATAGCTGTTAGCTTTCCCTTACTATACCTGAATGCAGCAACCTTGCCGCTAAGTTCTTCAATTAAATAAGCAAACCGCTTATTAGGGTGAAAGGTTAAATGCCTTGGGCCACTGCCGGGTACTACAGCAGTGTAGGAGGGAAATGCAGGCTTTAGCGGGTTATTTAATTGAGCGTTAAATGAATAAGCCATTACTTTATCGGTGCCAAGGTTAGGAGTAAAAACATAGTCATAATCGGGACTAAATACCGTAGCATGAACATGTGCTTTTTGCTGCCTGCTTTTATTTATACTGCTACCTGTTTGCTGTATAACCTGGGTGGCTGGTTTTAATCCGCCATTTTCATTTACACCAAAAACTGAAGCGCTGCCTCCGCTATAGTTTCCCACAACAACCCAATTGTTGTTTTTGTGAACAGAAACATAACAAGGATCATCGCCACCCGTTAATTGCTGGTTGATTAAATTCAATTTACCGGTGTGGTGGTTAAATGAATAAGCACTCACTTTGCCGGGATGCTCACCGTTGGTTTCGTTAACCGCATAAACAAATTTACCATTGGGTGCTATTGCCAGGTACGATGGATTGTTTGCACTATCGGTATGGCTTACCTGTGTTGCCTTGCCTGTTAAGGTGTTGAACCGGTAAACGTAAATGCCTTTACTGCCGGTATTTGTATAAGTGCCTACAAATAGATGTACGTTTTGCGCGGTACTGCTTAGTGAAATAAGTGTTAGCATAAGCAAATTACGAATGTGCATTTTTTAAAATTAATTTATTGCAATGTAAAGATTGTTAGATAGAATAACTGATAAACTAGCGGCTGGTTTTGGTAGCTGCTAACCGGCTATTTATAAATATTGTATTAATTTTTCCGCAACCACGGTAAAGGTTTTATCAGCACGCAACGCTTTGAGCGGAACCCATTTAAAACCTATTGCTTCATTAATATTCATATTTACAATGCCGGGCTGTAAGCATTTGAATACAAACCGTATATCGTGGTGAAGGTGGGCACTTTCGTTTTTATTAATGTTTGCCGGTATAAGGTGGCTGTCAATATCAAAAATACTTTCGTCTGTGTGCGCCGACAATAATTGCAGGTTTTCTTTCAATATTCCTGTTTCTTCAATTGCTTCCCTCAGGGCTGCTTGTAAAATTGATTGATCCGTTACATCAACATGGCCGCCGGGTTGTAACCAGCGGTTCAATTTTTTATGATTCAGCAATAATAAAGCGTCCAGTGTATCATTTAATATGAAGGCGCTGGCGGTGATGTGGCCATTAAAATTGTTTCGATCGTACAGTTGAATATCATCCTTTGTGGTGTTTAAAAACATTAGTAAAGGTTGAAGGGTGATACTTTCAAGAGGATAATGCTGCTGATATTGTGCGACCAGTTGTAAAATGGTTTGTCTAGTTTGCATAGCGGCGAAAATAGGAAAGTAACTTTTAGATGTTAGGTTATATAAACAGTTTCATATTGGAAGTGTTGCCCAAACCTAAAAATGTACACGAGTGTGAACCGCCGGTAGTCGGTCGGGCAGCAAGTAAAGCACCGTAAAGTGCTAAATTCCGGGTTCCAAAACCTCATTATTTTGTTTTTTACCATTTTTTAAAAATGAGTACTTTATCCATATTCTTTTGTTTTATCCATCAGATTAGCCAAAGGTTTTGATTTCTTTCTGCTATATCAACTTTTTTGAAATAGTTTTGAAAAAACCGAGTGGCCGCTAAAAATGTCGCTTTATTAAATAAATTTTTATGGAATATCATTCATCAACGGGATTGCAACAGTTTAAAAATCACGTTGCAATTAAATTTCAATTATACAACAGCCTGTTCACATCATTACCTTTTCATAAGGTTGAGAAAACAGGAATTTTATTATCGCTGCTGCTCGAAAAATGTTTGGAGGGATACAAAAACAACCAAAGTCCCACCCAGATTATTGAAGCATTTTTTGAGAAGCATACTTTTTACGCAAAGGAAGAAGAAAAATTAAACCTGCTTTTCAGACTGGTACAATTTGTTGAACGGCAGGTAGTGCTTTTTGATGCATTGGAAGATGCCGCTTTTAAAAAAGTAAACGATATTGATGGGGTAGGAACGCTAAAGCACCTTGAATCGGTGGTGGCACAGGAAAACGTAACCGATAAGCTGGCCGATAAACTAAAAGATTTTGCTGTACGGCTGGTGTTAACAGCCCACCCCACCCAATTTTATCCCGGTGCTGTTTTGGGAATTATAAACGATTTAACCCGTGCGCTTGCCAGTAACAGTGCGGCCAAGGTAAATATGTATTTACAGCAGTTAGGAAAAACCCCTTTTTTAAATAAGGAAAAACCTACCCCTTTTGATGAAGCCATGAGCCTGGTTTGGTTTCTTGAAAATGTGTTTTACGCTGCAGCGGGGCGCATGGTAAGCTTTATGGAAAGCCAGTTTCCCGGGGCAATGAAGGAAAGTAATCCCATTTTTAAAATGGGTTTTTGGCCAGGTGGCGACCGCGATGGCAACCCGTTTGTAAAAAGCGATACTACCATAAAGGTGGCGGAAGCATTGCGTACCAGCATTATTAAATGTTATTACCAGGATGTCAGGCGGCTGAAACGCCGGCTTACTTTTAAAGGAGTGGATACCATTTTGGCCGACCTTGAAAATGTATTGTACAAAAACATTTTTGAACCCGGTGAGCGTACCAATCTTTCAAAAGAATCCATTTTGACGACTTTGCATGACGTTCGAAAAATTGTTATTTACCAGCACAACAGTTTATTTCTTTCGCTTATCGAAAACCTCATTAACAAAATAAATGTTTTTGGAATGCATTTCGCCTCGCTGGATATCAGGCAGGACAGCTCGGTGCACACTACCTTAATAAAGCAAATTGTTGAAAAGGAAAATGTGTTACCAAAGAATTACGAAGGTTTGAGTAAAGAAGAAAAAATGGATGTGCTTACCAATATTAGTGCGCCTGCAAACACCGATTTGTACGATGAGCCTATAATGAAGGATACGTTATTGTCAGTACAGGCAATAAAATCCATCCAGCAAACCAATGGCTTTGAAGGTTGTAACCGGTACGTGATCAGCCAGTGCAACAGTGCTTTAAACGTGATGGAAGTGTATGGTATTTTACTTTTAGGAGGTTGGAAAAAAGAAGAAATCAATGTAGACATCGTTCCACTTTTTGAAACCATTGAAGACCTTAAACATGCTCCGGGCATTATGTCGGCACTATATCAAAACGAAACCTATAACGCCCATCTTCAAAAACGAAACAGGAACCAAACTATTATGCTGGGTTTCTCCGATGGTACCAAAGATGGCGGTTACCTGATGGCAAACTGGAGCATCTACAAAGCAAAAAAAGCCCTCACCAGTATTTCAAAAGAACATGGGTTTGATGTAGTGTTTTTTGATGGCAGGGGCGGCCCTCCTGCAAGAGGCGGTGGAAAAAGCCATAAATTTTATGCCTCCATGGGTAAAGAAATTTCCAATAAAGAAATCCAGCTTACCATACAGGGCCAAACCATTAGCAGCAACTTTGGCAATATTGATGCAGCCCAGTTTAACATTGAACAACTGGTTAATGCAGGCATCACCAATTCATTATTTTCAACCAAGGAGCAAACACTCGATAAACACGAAGAACAGTTAATTGAAGAGCTGTCGGACGAAAGTTTAAAAATGTACGTCGCGCTAAAACAGCACCCCGAGTTCATGAATTATCTTTCGAATGTGAGCCCCTTAAAATTTTATAGCGAAACCAATATTGGTAGCCGTCCCACCAAGCGGGGCACCTCATCGCAGTTAACAATAAAAGATTTACGGGCCATCCCGTTTGTAGGTTCGTGGAGCCAGTTAAAGCAAAATGTAACGGGTTATTATGGTGTGGGAACCACCCTGCAAAAGCTGGATAAACAAGGGCGTTTACAGGAAGCAAAAGACCTTTACCAAAACTCCATGTTCTTTAAAACGCTCATGGATAACTGCGAAATGTCGATGAAGAAATGTTATTTTCCGTTAACCTCATTTTTGGCAGATCATCCAAAATATGGCGAAATATGGAACATGATTTATAACGAATACGAGCTAACCAAAAAATACCTCTTTAAAATATCGGGCAACTCCGAGCTTATGGCCAATTACCCGGTTGAGCAATTATCGGTGCAAATGCGCGAAAAAATTGTATTGCCGCTTACTACCATACAACAGTACGCCATGGCAAAAATTCGCGAAATGGACGAGCGGTTATTACCAGCCGCCCGTAAAGACGTTTATATAAAATTAGTAATCCGTTGTTCATTCGGTATCATTAATGCCGGCCGAAATTCAGCATAACCATTAATTACCTGAGGTGCAAAACAAAAGGAGAGTAGGATACCAGCTTCAGTTTTTCATGGTTATCATCGTTGCGTCGCAATCCGTTTTGGCGGCAAACCAATGGGCATCGATATTATTAAAAGGTATTTAGTTTAAAACAAAAAGGTATCAATTAAGGAGGAATCTAACTTGCAATTTCTAATTTCAAACGCATCCAAATTATAACCATGCTCAAAATTTCTTTGGGTCTTTTTACTTCGTTTTTATTATTAATCGGGTATAACCTCAATAACAAAAGTGAGGAGGTTGCCTCCACAGAAATAGCTTATACTATTGCCGATACACCTGGAAATGCATCCAGTTGGCCCCCTGAATTAAACATCACCCATTTTGCAGGGGCCAATCTTACACCCAGCCCGGCATGTTTGGCTGTAGCCGCCACCGGCGAAGTTTATGTGGGAGTAGATAAAATGGGTTCGCTGGGTAAAACACCAGGCAAAGGCAGTATTGTAAAACTGGTGGATAGCGATAACGACGGTAAGGTGGATAGCCATACTCAATTTGCAATGGTGGATAATCCACGGGGTATCATTTCGCTGGGCAACCAGTTGTTTGTTTTGCATACCACCTTTTCTGCCGAAACAGGCAAAGCAAGTGGTATGGACCTGGTTGTTTTTGAAGACCAGGATAATAATGGCATTGCAGATGGCCCCTCAAAACCATTAATACAAAATATAAGCTCGCCACAGTTTTTACAAAGTCGCGGTACCGACCATGCTACCAATGGCATTCGCATGGGTATTGATGGCTGGATATATATTGCCGTTGGCGATTTTGGCTTTCATAATGCGGTGGATCGTTCTGGCAAAAAGCTAACCATGTTGGGTGGTGGTATTGTACGTGTTAGGCCTGATGGTACCGAAATGGAAGTTTACACCCATGGCATGCGTAATATTTACGATGTAGCCATCGATCCTTACATGAATATATTTACCCGTGGCAATACCAATGATGGCGGTGGCTGGAATATCCGGTTCTCCCATCAAATCCAATCGGGTGAGTATGGTTACCCATTATTATTTAAAAATTTTACCGAAGAAATTATTCCTGCACTGATTGACCTTGGAGGCGGATCGGGAACCGGCTCTTTATTTATGGATGAGCCAACCTGGCCGCAGCAATATAACCAGGTACCCATGATGGCCGACTGGGGTAAAAGTCAGTTGTACATCCACAGGGTAACACCCAGCGCGGCAAGTTTTACGCAAAAGGAAGAAGACTTTATAAAACTTGCTCAGATAACCGATCTGGATGTTGACGGTTCGGGTCGTTTGTATTTATCGGCCTGGGATGGTGCGGGTTATTCGGGCAACCCCGGTAAAGGTTTTGTGGTTAGGGCTGTACCCAAAGGCTGGCAGTACAAAGCCTTCCCCGATGTTAAAAAGGCGTCGGTAAAACAACTGGGTAATTTAATTAAATCCAATAGCGCTGTTGCACGGTTAACCGCCCAGCAGGAGTTACTTACCCGCTCACCAAAAGCTGCCTCCAAAGCAGCGTGGAAAATTGCTGCCGATAAAAGCCTGCCCTTATATGCGCGGGTAGCAGGCATTTTTACCTATGCCCAATCCGCTAAGGAAAGTGGCATAAACAATTTATTAAAACTGGTGAATGATAAAGACGTTAAAGAGTTTGCCTTGCGTGCCCTGGCTGACCGCAAACCCTTTATAAAAAATATTCCCTTAACTCCTTTTATTGATGCAGTTGGTGATCCTTCGCCACGTGTGCAGGTTGCTGCCATTACAGCGTTGGGCCGTTTAGATCGTAAAGAAGCGATTGCTACTTTATTAAATGTAAAAGTTCCTGCGT
>JBBSJX010000003.1:0-32542 GCA_038256825.1 Chitinophagales bacterium | reverse complement strand
CATTTGGCCAGCTCCACCTTCTGGTGTTATAGTGATCTGTGCATCGCTTAAACCACAAGTGGCATCCGATTTTGATACACCGTTGGGTGTTAATATCGGAATATTATACCTGGTAGTTATTGTACGATTTATAACTGCAGATTCACAGCCGCCTGCATCCTTTATGCGTAAAAGGTACGTGCCGGGTGCAAGCCCTTGTAATGTATAGTCTGCATCATGTGCATCAGGCAAATAAGTAGCACCCCCATCAATAGAAATAAAGAATGGCCGGACGCCTGAGGTAAGTATTATAGATATCTGACCGTCGTTATTGCCGCAGCTTGCATCGTTAACAATACCCGGCGTATTTAAAAATACAGGCTTGCACGGACAGCCTTCTTCCAGCACAATTACCTCCAGCACATCTGAAACACAATCTTTAGAATCTTTAATCCTCAGGTTATAGGCACCCGGAGCAAGGTTGGTAAATGTGTAGCCTGCATCAGGTCCTGAGACATAGGTATTGCCACCATCTATGGAGTACTGCAAAGGCGCAATGCCGCTGCTGGGTGTTATTGAAATTTGTCCGTTGGATTGATTACAGTCGGCATTGGTTACAATGGATGAGGTGTTAAGAATAGTGGGCGGGGTACAGGAGTCTGTACAACCAATCGTTTCAATTGTTCTGCTTACAATATCGGACTCGCAACCGTTTGCATCTCTAATTCTCAATTCATAGATACCCGCAGCAAGGTTGGTAAAGGTGAAGCCTGTATTAGGTCCGGAGATAAAGGTGGTGCCACCGTTGATAGAGTATTGGAAGGGGGCCGTGCCGGAAGTAGGAGTGATGGAAATACTGCCATCGTTGTTACCACAGGTTGCATTCTGCACCTGAGCAGTTAAAACTGTGCATACGAGGGGTGCCTGGTTAACCAGCACAGTGATGGCTTGGATAGACGCGTTTGGTATGGCAACATCGGCTCTGCCATCACCATTAAGATCACCAATAGCGGCGTTGAACAATCCTGCCGTTCCCATTGGGTAATCGACACTTGTGGCAAAAGCCGGTGTGCCAGGTGAGCTGACGTTCTTAAGTATATATACAATAGTGTTTGCTATAACATAGTTGAGTACCAGATCAGGTTTGCCGTCTCCATCCAAATCACCTAAAGCCATTGACTCCGTAGGAATTCCGGCGTTATCAGGGATGGCAAAATCCGTTTTTGCTGCAAACGACAAAGTACCTGTAGTGCTAGTATTTCGTAGCACTGAAACAAACCTCGGTGATAAAGCAACAATATCTGGCATTCCATCTCCATCCACATCACCGATGAGTGCCTGCCGCGTATTTGACATCACCGGGTAATCTGCTTTGGCTGCAAATGCGATTGTACCACTGGTACTTGTATTGCGCTGAACTGATACAATGTTAGAGCCCACGGTGACCAAATCTGGCTTGCCATCGCCGTTCAAGTCACCAATAATTGTACTATTTCCACTAAGCATTTCAAATTCAACCCTTGGAGCAAAGGCAAGAGTACTGCCTGTACTTACATTCCGGAAAACAGAAAGTGCTCCACCCTGCGGTACTTGAGAAGAAGAACCATTAACTGCAATGTCAGGCTTACCGTCGCCATCCAGGTCATTTATGGAAATGTTGCTCGCGATAAATGATCCGCCTAGAACTACTGTAAGTTCTATTCTGGGGGCAAAAGTAATATTGCCAGCGGTGCTAAGATTTTTAAATAGAGAGATAGTTCCCGCGGTATTTGAAACCGCCAGGTCTGGTTTGCCATCGCCGTCCAGGTCACCAAAAGCAATCTGGAACGGCGTCGCGCCAGCTTGAAAGTCGATTTTTGAAGCGAAAGTAAGCGTTTGGTTAGAGGTGGTGTTTCTCAATACAGAGATAGAATTCGCGTCTATATTGGTTGAAACCATATCCGGTTTTCCGTCTCCATCCAGGTCTACAATCGCCATTCTTCGTGGTCCCTGAGCGACAGGAAAGTCAACTTTTGGCTGGAATGAAGCAGGAGTAAAACTGTTTCCAATTACAGGAAACGTTGCTACAAAGGGCTGAGATGAATAGCCTGTTAGTCCACTTGTAGTAACAGAGAGTGGCTGGTAGGTTGCACCTACAGGCGCGATCACCGTTAGCGATGTCATTGATGCTGTCGTAACAATTGCCCGCACCGCACCAAAGTATACGATGTTATTGGCGGGAACAGGACTGAAGTTGTTGCCGGTTATCGTAACAGTTGTACCTACCGGGCCGCCGGTGGGAGACAAGGAATTAATTACAGGTGGTTGTGCAATTACATTAATTGAAAAACCAAATAGGAGCGTTGTAATTAAAAGAAAACGGCAAAGTGGTTGTGTTTTGAGTATCCGCAGAAAAGGTGTAAAAGTTGATTGTTTCATACTGTGCGTTTTTGATTTTCTAATAGCATTATGTATTTGTATACTTTATCTTATTGATTATGAGTATATAATATTACAGTAAGAATATATGGGCTAAGAGGGTTTTTCAAACATGCAAACAAATGCAACCGATATCAAATTATTTCTGGGGGGAAACTTAAGTTAAGTTATAGATTTTATTGTTTATAACTATACTTTATAGCATATTTTTTTAATAACATCAGTCTTGCTAAATGTTGCTTTTCTTTTATGAAAATTTAAATAAAGGGAGCAAATGCAAACCCATAAAACATTGCGTTCATGTGCAGTAACACTTTAATTAAAACCCGTTCTATTGGTTCTATATGTTGTATATCTGTAAACCAGATAAGCGTGAAGGATAAGTAACAAATAATTAAACCGGGGATAGCAATTTTAGGACAAATTGCTCAATCATAATTTAAATCAGGCTGTTAGAGAAGTGGAGTTGCATCTAAAGTAATCACCATTCAACTATGGAGTAAATGTGGTTGGTCTTCTTAATTTAAAAAGTATGTGCAGACAGTAATAATCTTATTATACAAGTTCTTCTTCCAACATATATTTTCTAATTGCTAAAACCTGAGGCTTCGCAGTAAAATAAGGATGGTTTACTTTTTCAATTTGTTCAATATTTTGAACCATCAATTTTTCCTCCAGCATTTTTGCAAATGTTCTGAAATATAAAATAACATCTTCCCGCACATTTTTTTTAAGCCAGCGAAAGCCGCCCGGTAACTGGTGTAATACTGTTTTATCTTCAAGGTATTCTATGTTATGAATATCTGTTGGCGTTAGGCCCAGGTTTTCAAGCGCACTTACCAGCATTTGTACAGGAGCATTTGTAACGAAACAGTAGTCTTCGGATAACTCGGTCCATTCTCCTATGCCAGAGTGGGCATAGGTTAAAATTTGCTGCCGCGATAGATGGGTAATTACCTGTAAAAGGTTGCCGCAATTACAGCTACCGTGGTTACCCCAGGCATAGGGTGCACCATTTTGTAGCCTATCGGCTGTTTGCTTTAATGCATTAACCAGTTTTATTGATGGATGTGCCATAGTATTTTAAAGTTAGTTTATAACAATACACACGCAAAAATTGTTGACAGCATTTATAAATCCATATGCATTTTTTTAAAAACGCCTGGGTTAAAAACGTCATCGCCAGGTATTTAAAGTCTTTTTAAACTCCACTTCGTTTCTCCTATTTTTGCGCATTATTAATATAGATAATAACCGGATTTTACATTGTGCTTTATAATAACGGTTAGCACGTAATAACAACAATATGAAGCAAACTCCTTTTACTGAAAAACACCTTGCTCTTGGCGCTAAAATGGCTGAGTTTGCGGGATATAATATGCCAATAAGTTATACTGGTATTAATGATGAGCATGCTGCGGTTCGCAACAATGCGGGGATATTTGATGTGAGCCACATGGGTGAGTTTGTTTTAAAAGGACCTGATGCACTGGATCTTATTCAACGGGTTACCACAAACGATGCTTCAAAACTTACGGCCGGTAAAGCACAGTATAGTTGTTTACCAAACGAAACCGGTGGCATAGTGGACGATTTAATTGTTTACTGCCTGGAAGAAAACAATTCGTACATGTTGGTGGTAAATGCCAGCAATATTAAAAAAGACTGGAATTGGATCAGCCGTTTTAATACTAAGGGGGTTGAAATGCATGACATTAGCGATAAGACTTGCCTGTTGGCCATACAAGGCCCCAATGCTACTAAAATACTGGAGCCATTAACCGATGTGGATATTTTAAACCTGAAGTACTACACTTTTGTAAAGGGCACTTTTGCCGGGGTTGATAATGTATTGATTAGTGCAACAGGTTATACAGGCAGTGGCGGCGTTGAAATATATTTTGAGGATACAGACGGTGCTGCAGAAAAGATTTGGGATGCTATATTTAAAGAAGGAACACCCCAGGGATTAAAACCGATTGGTTTAGGGGCCCGCGATACTTTACGCCTGGAAATGGGTTATTGTTTATATGGTAATGATATTGATGATACCACTTCGCCACTGGAAGGTGGGTTGGGTTGGATTACTAAATTCACCAAAGATTTTACTGCAAGAGATATTATTGAAACGCAGAAGGCAGAAGGCATTTCGCGTAAGCTGGTAGGTTTTGAAATGATTGAAAAAGGTATACCCCGCCACGGATACGATATTAAAAATTTTGACGGCGAAACTATTGGGGTTGTTACCAGTGGTACCCAGGCACCCTCCCTTGCAAAAGCGGTGGGATTGGGATACGTTACAAAATCCTGCTCGGCAACCGACAGTAAAATTTATATTAAAGTGCGGGATAAATTATTAGAAGCCAAAGTGGTAAAATTACCTTTTGTTGCTTCATAATCTTTAATATTATCAAGGCAGTATGGCAAACACGCAACTACTATGCTCATTATTAGCGAACTTTTTATTTACCCCATTAAATCGTTGGGAGGTATAAGCGTAAGCGCCGCTACCCTTACCGACCGGGGTTTTGAGTACGACAGGAGATGGATGCTGGTAGATGAAAACTATCAGTTTCTTTCTCAACGATCTCACCCCCAAATGGCTTTATTACAGGTAGAAATACAACCCGGCTGTTTGCATGTTCATCATACCACTTCAGGTGAGACCATTTCAATTGCCCTGGTGCCCCAAACCAACGAAACGGTAATAGCATCAATATGGGATGACTGCTGCGAAGTGCAATTTGTGGATGAAAGTGCAGATAAATGGTTTTCAAAAATGTTATCAATGCCGTGCAGACTCGTATATATGCCCGATAAAACATTACGGAAGGTTGACGAGGAATATGCGCTTCAAAATGATCTCATCAGCCTGGCTGATGACTATCCTTTACTTATAATTGGCCAGGCATCGTTGGATGATTTAAACGGCAAGCTAAAGAAACCCTTACCCATGAACAGGTTTAGGCCCAATATTGTATTTAAAGGCGGCTTTCCTTACCAGGAAGATGTAATGAAACAGTTTTCCATTAACCAAACTTTATTTTATGGAGTAAAGCTTTGTGGCCGTTGTGCCGTTACTACCATTAACCAGCTAACCGCTTTTAAAAGTTTAGAACCATTAAAAACCCTGGCTACCTATCGCGCTCAAAATAACAAGGTTAATTTTGGCCAAAACCTTATTTACAAAGGGTCGGGTACCATTAAAGTTGGCGACAGCATTGTGATTGATTAGTTGCTTTAAGCAACAATACACAAGAGTGCGAAACGCCAGTAGTCGGTCGGGCTGCAACAGTAGCCTGATTGAAAAATCAGAAGCCCTGTCCATAAAAGTAAATACACCGGCCGCAAGGTTTTTGTAAAACAGAAGGTTTTAGGCATACGCTACACTTCCCTAAATTACTATCACAAAAAGGGGGGATAATGGGTTCACGCGAAACCATAATATATCATTCTATCACCTGAAAAAACAAGTGATAGAATGATATAAAATAAATAATTAGATTACAATTACGCTATTGGTGCCACCAAATTCGTTGGTGTTTACAGCATCTGCTTCAGGCTCATTAATCCATTCGATAGCGTTAACCAGGTATTTTAATTCATGTTTTGAATCCTTTGGTAAAGAAACATCGCAGGTAAATGTGCCGTCCTTCTTCTTACTCATAACAATTGAATTTTGCCAATCACTATTTAAACCCAAAATCTCTATTGTTTCTGCATTTTCAACTTTGAATGAAAATTTTACTTTGCAATAATCTTTGGTTTTAAAGTATGTTTTTTGTACCATCTGTATCTTTTATTGTTAATGTTAAAGTATTGCGTTTAATACAAAAAAAGTTAACAAGGTAACCCACTCAAATTAGTGGCAGCAAATTGTAGGTAGTACAAAAAACCCTTTCTACCTGAAAATGAAAAGTTTAGCACCTTCCTTTTTACATAATATTTTTTCCACATAGTGTCAAAAACATCAATATTTATAACATTCTCAATAATGCAGCATAACAATTCAATATTTTATTTATTTGGAATACATGTTTTGAGTTCTTTATTGGATCATTGTTGTACCGATAACTACCGCATTGGCGTCAACATAATTTGTTTTTTTGAACGAGCAGCATGTTTTTATTCTACTCCGGTTGTGTCACTCACTTGTACCGCATCTTTTTATGGCGGCAGTCCCTACTTTTCGCATAGACGTAAACTTAATACTTTAAACATTTTGCTGAAACCTTTACCGGGCAATGGATTGATTTGAAAGAGTTTGCAAAGAAGGCTTAAGATTAATAGAAATTTATGCAAAGGAAATAATGCGGAAAAAGCTGCCATAAAAAGATGACGTACAAGAGAGTGACACAACGATGCTTATTAGAATTCCTACTGTTGGTACCACAAAAAAAACACCTGGAGTTGACGCCTATGCGACTTTTCTGGAGCGCTTTTTCCACACAATTTGTCGTATCGGTTACATTTAATTACCAGGCAATATTTTCAGATTATTGCCTGGTAAAGGTTTCAGCAAAATGGTTGACGCCTTGAGTTAACGCCAATGCGATAGCTATCGGTACTCGGTTCAAATGCAGTTTTTCATAGCATTAAAGCAGTACGCACTAAGTTTTATGAAGCAGATTTGAACGCCCCTATTTGGGAGCCAAATTAACAGCGCGTTTTTGTTCAACACATCCAATAATTGCCCGCCAGTTTGCTGAAGTAACTTTTCTATCGGATAACCGGCACGACGTGCATAAACTAAAATCACCTTCGCTCATTCTTCAATATTATGACGATCTGATTGCACCCTTAGAAGTGCCTACTTCATTTAACGAATTGAAGGAAAAAATTTAAACTCTATTAAAGGAAGTTGCCTAAATTGTTGAGATTAAAAGCAAACAACAAAGCCTCACTTTTATGAAGCGAGGCTTTGTTGTTTTAATGGAGTAACTATAAAATTTAATACTGCTTTTTAATCGGTTACAGTACCATTTTCAATAAACTTAATTTGTACAGCCTTTAAACTATCTGTTTGATTTGGAAGGCCCATTATTAATACCGTATAAGCTTTTTGGCCGGCAACTGTTATAGACCTGTTTGCATTTACAGAACCATCGTTATCCACTGAAATATTAACATCGCCAGGGGTAACGGGGATAAATGAGGATACCTTACCAAATGCAGCAGTTGTATTAACCAGGTTGTTTCCACCTGCTGTAAACTTAACTGTTGCTAAAGATGAATCCGGGATTGCATTAATGTACCGGATATAAGATTTGCCAGAGCTAGCTGTTAAACTATCATAGTTATCTTCTGTTACAATATTTTTATAATTACCATTAGCACCCACAACAAATAGTGAATAAAACTTATCGGCTTTAAAATTATACGCCGAAGAATCAATTGTATTATTTGTTGATGCATCGAAGGATTCAACAATCCGGTTACCAGGGTAAACATTTAAATACCTGCCAGTGAAACTTGAATAAGAAAGCGGGCCGCCGGGTAATAGATTTCCCGAAAGTGCCACCCGCACACCTTGTTGATCGGGCGACAGGTTAAAAGCCATTAACGCAGCTAAATCTGGTTGAACCACGTCATCATTTTTTTTACAGGCAGTAAACAAAATGCCCATCATAAATACACTGCTAAGAACAATAATTCCTTTTCGAAATAAACTTTTTCTAATCATCATTTTTACTTTTTTTTTGACTGTTAATAGAATAATAGATTCCCAAACCAATTAAAATAAACTGTTGGTATCATCGCACAAAAACGATCATGGTGTTATATACCCTATATGGCATGGGAAAGCTAGAGTCAACAAAATTCGTACGAGAATTAAGGATGCTTTAAAAGTATTTAGTTGTTTGGGTAAAGATTAACTCAATACTTAAAACCCTGTTAACTTAAGCGGTGCGTGTTAAAATTTAAATAATGTGTCTGAAAACCTAAGACATCTATAATATTTTATTTGAGGAAATCTTTAAGATACACGGCGACCACCTTTGTGATAAGCCATCTATCTTTGAAAAAATTAATAGCGATATAATTACTAAAATATCTTTTTACAATTCATGGCAAATTGCCTTAAATTTTTTATTATTTTTTTGCTTACCTGCACATTGGGTGTTGCTACGCATGCACAAAACAATACGCTACAAAATGGATCAATAATTATTACCCTTATTACTAAGGACACCATTTGGATTGGAGCGGATAGCAGAACATCATCATTAACCGATAAGGGATATACTACAAACGAATTGGGTATGTGTAAAATACATTACACCAATAATGTGGTTTATGCTATGTCGGGCCATGTGCGGTATACTGACAATAGTTTTAATTTTTTAGAAATTATGGATGGCTGCGTTCGCAGCGAAAATAATTTTGACGCGGCCATAAATCTTTTTAAACAAAAAGCTACAAGCAAAATTGAATCTATTTTAAAAAAGTTTTCAACTAAAAGCATTAAACAATTAATTAAACAAAATAATGGCGCTTTTTTAAGCGTGGTTGCTTTAACCTTTGTAAACAATGAAAAGCAAATACATGAAATGCGCTTTTCAATTGAAGCTACCGGTCGCAATAAATGGAAAGTAAATTATAGGGAAAAAACAGATAATGATGAAGGTTCGTTGAGATTTATGGGACATGCAACCCAGGCTTCTCTATATGTAAAAGAAAACCCTTTATTTTTTGGTAATGGCATGGATATACCAGGAAAAATAATTGAGTTAATTAAAATAGAATCAGCAAAAGGCTCCACTACTGTAGGTATGCCTGCTGATGTTATTAGTGTTTATAATAACGGATTTAAACGAACTATTTGTAGTGGGTTGTGCCCATAATTGTTGCTCAATATTGTGATATACTGTACAAGTGAGTTCCGATAGCTATAGTAAACAATGCTATATAAACTTACAGATGCTGATAACAAAAAAATTATTTAGTTATATAAGTAATTAGTGAAACTATTCATTTATTGTTTGTGCATATTTAATTCAACAGCCTGGTCAAATGCAGTAATAATTGATTGAGGAAGTTCAGCTTTTTGTTTCCATTCCTTCTCTCCTGTTACTCCTGCTTCTGCAATATTAAATGGTTTAAAATTTATTTTATTTATTGAATTGTTTTTGGAAAATTTAAAATCATACTTGTATACATTTTTAAATAAAGGATCTATAATAAAGCTGTTTCTATCGTTTCCGTTTTGTTTCCATTCATTAAAATCCTTACCTGCAAAAAGGTAATTTTTCCCTCCAGGACTCCAATAAATATTTTGATCCATTTTGATGTTCATTTTATTCCATGGTCCCTGTAATACCACTCCTGTATCAAATACAATTATATTGTTTGTAAATGTAAATGACTGATGATCCTCAACCCTGGTGGCCTGCAGTTGATATTGTTTTGCAAATGCAAAAATGTTATTTCTTATAAAATTGTCTTTTCCATAATGCTGATGAAAGCCACCTGTTTTTGTGTTATACACCAAATTGTTTTCCATTTGTATTCCCAATGAACCTTCATCGGTATACAAACCCCAACCACCATATGAATAAGCATGAATATGATGGATTACATTATTACTTATAACAGTGCCTTCAGATGCACCCAATGTATAAACAGCCGCCATATCGCTTAATAACGACCAGCCAATGTGGTGTATATGGTTGTACTTAATTATGTTGCGTTTGGCCAGGCTGGGTGTATAACCCCAAACCCAACCTACCGAAATACCTGTATAGAAAAAGTCGCTTATATCGTTGTGTAAAATTTCAAGGTCGGAGCTATGGCCCGTCCATATACCTACTGCAGAAGGAAATTCGCGGCCTCCGGTTTGAATAATATTGTTGTAAATACGTATGTGGCTTGTATGTTCAGCGCCTACTAAAGCCTGTATGTCGCCAAGGTATATTCCTCCTCCACCTATATCTTGTATATAACAATTTTCAATTGATGAATAAGAGCAGCCTTTACCAAACCAAATAGCATGCTGACCGGTTTTAGATATTTCGCAATTTGAAAAAACAATATTTTTTGCTCCCTCAAGTACTATTGCTGCACCGGCAAAAATGGATGCCTGGTATGGTTCAAATCCTTGGGGCGTAATATGGTAAAGAGAATGTGAAAACGTGAGGCCTTCAAACTTTATATTTTCAACCAATTCATCCTTCTGAACATTTCCTTTTATGTCTATTAATTTCTCTAACACAGGAATTATAACTTCAGAATTTCCAGGAGTTTCGCCTGGTAGGGGTAGGTAGGAAAGGATACCTTCCATATCAAGAAACCATTCACCCGGTTCATCTAAGGCCGCAGCATAATTTTCTAAAACCAGCCGGTCACCTTTACCCATTGCATTCCACGGTTGCATTCCGGCACCGGAAGTATACAACCGTAAACTATCATTTTTCAATTTATCAATATGCCTTAAAGTAAAATCCCATTTATGGTAAACCCTTATAAGCGCTTCGTTTAATTCACCTTGGGTTATTGTTTGAAAGGGCTTATAATTTATAGAATCAAATGATAGTATTTGCAAGGCCTTTTCAGCAATCCGGCCATTGCCTTTAAGCCAGGTATTTTCATTTACTGCATTTATTTGTAAGAATCCATTGTTGGGCGTTCGTGCAAGTTGTGCTCTTTTACCATTAACGTACAATTGGTGAAACTTCCAGTTGTACCGCACGCTCTCCGGAATTTTAACTTTCCAGGCCCCCAATGAATCAACAGTGATTCCGGTGATTTTTTTTCCACCGCTAAAAACGGGTTTGCTATTTTCGGCAGCTTTATAGATTACCGGAAATTCCATTGATCCGCCATCACCTGCGTTTAATAAAAAGGTCTCACTCATTTCATAAAACCCATCTTCAATAATTACTTTAATGGTATCGCTTATTTTTTGACGTTTTTTAAATTCACGTATAACATCACGGGCTCCATTGAGCGATGCGACCGGGGATGCTGGTGAACCTATATTGCTGTCATTACCCCGTGGTGAGACATATACCCTTAATTGGGCGCCTGCAAAAAAGGAAAAAAAATTTAATAAAGTGAATAAGAAAGTCTTCATGATAAGGTTGTTATTTAAAATTTTAAACGCTTATTTTATTGCCCACTAAACAAGCCTGATTATTTCATCAATTTAAATTATGAATGAAATTTGGCTTAATCAAAGTAAACTTATAATTTACAAATGCTAAACAATGTTTAATAATTATATAACATTGTTGTTACAAATTAATAATGCCGGCACCATAGTATTACACCTCAAATTAATACATGAATCAGTTACACGTAGTGCTTAACAGATCCAGGTTTGTATTTATGGCATGGTGCATGATCGCAGCTTTTGGAACTTATTTTTGCATGTATGCTTTTCGTAAACCTTTTACCGCAGGCACTTACGACGGTTTAAATTTGTGGAATATACATTATAAAAGTATACTGATAATTGCCCAGGTTTTTGGTTACATGCTTTCTAAGTTTATAGGCATAAAAATAATTTCAGAGTTAAAAGCTTCGCAACGCAAGGCTCTCATTATTGGCCTTATAATTTTTGCTGAGATTGCGCTGCTTTTATTTGGAATAGTACCTCACCCATACAATTTTTTCTTCCTGTTTTTAAATGGGCTACCCCTTGGAATGGTTTGGGGTATTGTATTTAGTTACCTGGAAGGCAGGCGTTATACTGAAGTACTGGCTATAGGTTTAAGCATCAGTTTAATTATATCGTCGGGTATTTTAAAAACGGCCTATTTCAAAATTCATAGTTTGTTTCCATACGTAACTGAGTTTTGGATGCCGGCTTTAGTAGGCGCATTATTTCTCCCTTTTTTCTTATTATTTGTCTGGATGCTTTCTGTTATACCTAAACCCGATGAAAAAGATATACAATTCAGGGCGGAGCGGGTGCCTATGACAAAAGCGGATAAACGCTTTGTAATAAAGGAGTATGGGATAGGTCTTTTGTGTTTTGTAATCTTATATTCCCTGCTTGCCACCATGCGTGATTTTCGTGATAATTTTTCTGTTGAAATATGGAAAGAAATCGGCGGGGTTTGGGATCCCACTATTTTTTCGAAAACAGAATTAATTACAGGAGTAATTGTATTAATTTCTATTGGCCTTTTATCGCTGATTAAAAGCAATACAAAAGGATTTTGGGTAACCCAGCTTATGATTGGTGCAGGCATTATTTTAAGCGGCGCAAGTACCTTATTATTTCAATTTAATTTACTCAGCCCGTTCTGGTGGATCTTACTTTTAGGCATGGGTTTGTTTCTTGCTTATACCCCTATACAAGTAGCATTATTTGAGCGGATGATTGCACTTTTTAAAATAAAAGCCAATG
Organism: Chitinophagales bacterium; assembly: GCA_038256825.1. Classification (GTDB taxonomy): domain Bacteria; phylum Bacteroidota; class Bacteroidia; order Chitinophagales; family Chitinophagaceae; genus Segetibacter. The sequence goes on along the minus strand of JBBSJX010000003.1, from coordinate 19,791 downwards.
CAGGTTTTTTCGTTTACATCTGCGATGCAATTGGCTACCTGGGCAGTGTAGGACTTTTACTTTATAAAGAGTTTTTTATGAAAGATATAAGCTGGGCAAATGTGCTTATTCGCTTCAGTTATACTGCCACCATAGTTTGCACCCTGTTTTTAGGAATGGCTGCCATCTTCTTTCATCGTAAAACCGTCGCTGAACCCGAAGTAACCGGAAAATTAGAAAACCTTCAATCTATATAAGTAATGAAAAGAGAACCTTTGTTATTCACTCCCGGGCCGTTAACCACATCTAAAACTGTAAAAGAAGCGATGTTAAAAGATATGGGATCGCGTGACTATGAATTTATAACTGCAGTAAAAGATATCAGAAACGAATTGCTGCAACTGGCACATGTATCAAAAAGTGAAGGCTATGAAACCGTAATTATGCAAGGCTCCGGAACCTTTGGAATTGAAAGTGTGGTTAGTAGTGTTATCGGTAAAAACGATGTGTTACTTGTACTTGCCAACGGTGCTTATGGCGACCGCATAGCAAAAATGGCAGCCATTCATCAATTAAATAATATTGTTAAACGCATTCCTGAAAACGAAATTATAACTCCCGCCTTAGTGGAAGCGTTATTAACTGAACATCCGGAAATTACCCATATTGCCTGCATACATTCTGAAACAACTACCGGGCTATTTAACCCCATTGCCGAAATAGGAAAGGTTTGCAATAAGCACCAGAAAGTTTTTATTGTTGATGCAATGAGCAGCTTTGGTGGTGTTGAAATGAACATGAGAGAAATGAATATTGACTTCCTGGTTTCATCATCAAATAAATGCATTGAAGGGGTACCGGGGTTTGCATTTGCACTCTGTAATAAAACGGCATTAGAAAAAGCTAAAGGCCAGGCCAGGAGCCTAAGCTTAGACCTTTATGAACAATGGGCAGGACTGGAAGCAACCGGGCAGTTTAGGTTTACACCTCCAACCCTCAGCCTGATGGCTTTTAGGCAGGCACTAAAAGAGTTGGAAGAAGAAGGTGGAGTAAAAGCAAGAGAAAAACGATATAAAACCAATAAAAAAGTTTTGGATGAAGGCATGGCGGAATTAGGCTTTAAACAATATCTTGATGCAAGTATCCAGGGCCATATCATTACCTCATTCCTGTATCCCGAGGATGCCAATTTTGATTTTGAAGTTTTTTATAAAAAGCTGAACGATGGTGGTTTTGTTATTTACCCCGGTAAGCTGGGCAAAACCGATGCGTTTAGAATTGGTAACATCGGGCAAATTTTTCCTAAAGATGTTGAAGCATTAATAGGTGCAGTTAAAAAAGTACTTGAAGAAGAAAATGTATTGATGGCTGATGTATAATTCACCAAATTCTACTCTGTAAATTTAAATATGACTGTTACAAAAAGCGGTGCAAAAGGTTATGCCGACGAACGTAATGCGACGCAACGATGATGCTATAAAATACGCATGCTGGTAACCTAAAAAAGGTGCTGATTAAATCTGGTTGATTAAAAAATTTTATGTTCCAGACTGCAAAACTTTATTAAGCATCGTTGCGTCGCACTCTTGTACTTATATAAATTTATTCAGCCCGTTTTTTTTAGTTTCACAGTTAACCACTCACTTTTTTTGAACGGGCGTCGGCGCATTTGGTTAACCATTCATTACTAAAAGGATCAATTTTACCAAACCGCTGCACATCAAAATCTGAAAAATTAAAAGGATGTGGTTTACCGGCAGCCATCTCTGCAAAAGCTAAACCAACACCCCCCGATACGGCAATGCCTGCGCCAACACAACCGGTTGCCAAAAGCAGGTTATTAACGCCCGGCGCCTCGCCCATCGACAAGTTACCATCGGGAGTATAACCCGAAAACCCGGCAACATAATAACTGATTCCAATATCATAAAAAGCAGGAAAGAAACGAGCCAGTGTATCGCCTGCTTCTTCCAGGTCACTCATCCCTTTATCGTCGCTGAATTTGAACCGGCTTAAATCAGCAGGTATAGCATCCGGTGCGGTACAAAACGAATGGCTTTCTCTTATACCAAACAATAAGCTTCCACCCTCGGGGCGGGCATAAGCCTGCGCATCGGGCAACAAAACCATGGGCGACTTAACCGGAAACAAGGGCGACTTTTCGGTAATCCAATATTGACTACGCACCGGCGCCATAGGCAAACCAATACCTGCCTGTGCTGCAAAAATGGGTGCCCAGGCACCTGCAGCAATTATTATTTTATCAGCATAAACAGTTCCTTCGGTAGTGGCTACACCTGTTGCGGTATTGCCTTCCATTAGCAGTTTGGTTACTTCAATTCCCTGCTTTATTTCTGCACCTTGTAATTTTGCACACCGGGCAAAAAAAGTGCCCAACAAGTAGGGGTCGCAATAAGCTTCGCCCGGAACAAAACCAATACGTAGCGCCTCATCTGTTTTTAACCAGGGGGCCATTTGGTGGGCCTCATCATTTGATAAATAGGACGCAGGTTGTTTAAATTCATTTGCAATTGCCATAAGCGCTTCAAGGTCTTTTACTTTGGCTTCGCTTGCAGCAACATGCATCATCCCAACGGTTTTTATATCCAGCGACTCACTTAAAAGCCTTTCCATTTCGGGTATTACCTTGTAGGTTTCCAGTGTTAAGGGAATATAAGACCGCTTTGAACGAACCGTTGTCATTAAGGCTGCGGCACGACTAGTTGCCGCATTACACAATTCATTTCGTTCAAGAACGATGATTTTTTTACCAGGATTTTGCCTGGTATAATAATAGGCAATAGCGCAACCAAATATGCCACCGCCAATAACCACCACATCTACTTTACCCGGTAAAAACATTATCAATTATAATTTGGGTTCTTTAAAAAGTGTAACTATATCTTGGTTTCGATGGTTCTAACAATAACAATTATTGTATAACTGTTGGTACGGGATCGCCTACGGGGTGATTAGCAGTAAATTTAAAACCCAACAGGTTTGCAATGGTTTGGGCAAATTGGTCCTGGTGAATTTCGGTGGTTGTTTTCACTTCGCCCAGGGCTGGTGTATCAGGTCCCAATACCATTAAATAAGTTTCGTTTGCTTTGGGTACACTTGATCCATGGCTCGTCCATTTATCATCATCGCCCCGGCCATGATCTGTACAAATTAAAAAAGTGGTCTGGTCCTTATAAAACTTATCCTGCTGCATATAATTCCACAGGTCGCTGATCATTGCATCAATTTTATGTGCCCCGTCTAAATACATATCATATTTACCGGCGTGGGCAAATTCATCTGTATCGCCAAAATCAATATAAACCACGCGTGGCTGGCTGGCCATAATATAAGCCTTGGTCATGAAATAAGTCATCACATCTAAACGCTCACCCCTGCCAAAAACCTGTGGCATCAGGTGTTGTATGGTATTCAATTCTTTTTGTAAAGGGGTGAGGTTAGGCCCTTTTACATCTTCGCCAACAATGTTTACCAACATGCCATTACGGTTCCGGTTTATAATCCGGTAAACAGCATCCCACGAGGCAAACGTTGCCACCTTTCCGTTATAATCTTTTTGCTTATTTATAAACTCTAAAACATTTTCGTTGGGGTTATCAGGGTATTCGTTTGAGTTAATTGCAGGATCATAATAACCACAAAAAGTTTCGCTGCGGCCGGGGTACGAAAACCAATACTTGTTTTTTAAGGTTACTTTATTGCCGTAGTCGCGGTTGCCATATAACTGTCCTTTGGTAGCAATTGTACTCCAGAAAAAAGGTGTTAGTTTTTCACGGCGCTCCTCTTTTGATGTAGCCCAATATTTTTGGAAACGCCAGCTACTATCCTGCGTATTGTATTTTTTAGTGGCAAGCAAAGTTGAATCTGCTCCTCTAAAAAGTTCCTTCCAGCGATAACCATCAAGCGATATAACCACTACATTTTTTGTATTTGTATTTTGTGCAACAGCCATTCCGGCAATCAAAATAAAAAGGAAGAGTACATTAATTTTCATATGGTAGCTTTTTACATTTTTTAATTTGAATTGAAAAGAAGCGTAACTACTATGAAATGCGCTTAGCAAATCAACATGATTAGGATACTATATTGATTTGGTAACCCAATTATGAAGCATGAATATTATTGCAGCAATAAATACTGCGCATTATTAGCTGCCAGTAGTTTTATAGTACAAGTGTGCGAACCGCCAGTAGTCGGTCAGGCTGCAACAACTGATTGCAAAAGCAATGGTGGTGGATTCAAAAAAAAGATTTATAATACACGCCTTAGCTTACCACGGCATCGAAAAAGTTTTTACAAATGTGAAACATTTCATGGCTTCTATCACCCCTTCTTTTACACCCAAACCCGAATCCTTTATACCTCCGAAAGGCGAACTTTCAATGCGGTAACCCGGCACTTCGTTTATGTTTACAGTGCCCACTTTTAACTCCCTTATAAATCGCAATGCATGCTCCATGTTGTTGGTAACAACACCGCTCGATAAACCGTACGAAGTGGAATTACTTAACCGGATAGCATCATCAACATCAGAAAAAGTAAGGATAGGCGCAAGGGGACCAAACGATTCAAACATTACCATATCTGCATTACGGGGAACATCTACAATAACCGTTGGCTCCAGTAAGGCACCTGTGCGTTTGCCTCCTAATATAACTTTGGCTCCCTGGTCCACCGCTTTCTTCACCACATCTTCAAGATACTTTGCCGCAGGCTCATCTATAACCGTTCCCACTTTTGTTTTGGGATCTGCAGGATCACCACAAGTATATTCTTTGGCTTTCTCCACAAATTTTTCAACAAAGGCATCTTTAATTTTTTCATGAACCAAGATCCTTTTTACGGCAGTACAACGTTGGCCACTATTTCTAAACGACCCCTCTGCCGCAAGAAAAACAGCCTTTTCCAAATCAGCGTCTTCTAATATGATCAGAGGATCATTTCCACCCAGTTCAAGTATTACCTTTTTGTATCCTGCTGTTGCGGCTATGTGTTTACCTACGGCTACACTCCCGGTAAACGATACAATTTCAACCCTGGCATCTTTTACCAAAGGCTCTGCAATTTCGTTTGTGGGTCCTAATAAAACACTCAGCATGTAATGCGGCAGGCCTGCTTCGTATAACAACTCAACCAACTTTATAGCAGTAAGTGGCGTTTTTTCGGATGGCTTTAAAATCACTGGTGTACCCACGGCAATAGCAGGTGCAATTTTATGGATTACCTGGTTTAAGGGATGGTTAAAAGGGGTGATGCAAACAGCCAGCGATAAAGGCTCCCGCATAGTAAATATTTTTCGGGCCTTGCCACTCGGCGAAATGTCGCACGAAAAAATCTGGCCGTCGTCTTTTAAACTTTCAATAGCTGCAAACATTAAAACATCATTTGCCCGTCCTGTTTCGTAGCGGGCTTCTACCAATGCCAGGCCCGATTCCGCACTGATTATTTGTGCAAATGATTCCTTTCGCTCCTGCAATAATTGCCGGGCTTTATCCAGTATGGCATAGCGGTCGTAGCGGGTTAATATTTTACCTCCTTTTAATGCTGCATCAATAGCCTGCTGTGCATGGCTTGCATTGGCAAGTTTTACGGTGCCCACTAAACGCTTGTCGTACGGGCTTTGTACTTCCAATACTTTTTCCGATGTTATAGGTTTGCCGGCAACATAACACGTTAGGTTATGCACCGCCTTTCCGTTCATGTTTACTGGTTTTTTTTCTAATATGGTTTCGCTCATAATCGTAAATTAAAACCTTCTATTTTTCAACCAATGGTGATCATAAAAGGGCAAGCTGAATTAATTACTTTATATAATACACAAAGCTTCAAATGTTAATTTTTTTTTAGTGGGAGCCAGGCATTGGTAATTCTATGTGGCCTCCGTTGCGTCGCACTCTTGTACCTTTTTTAGTAAATCATCGATTTAAACTTTATTGATTTTACTATTTATTAGGTTTTCAATTATTGGTTCCGTTTAAGGTAAAATCAAAAATGTCGAAGTTGCGCGGATCGCCCTCGGCCTTACGTTTATATATTGGGTTTAAAGGGTGCGAAATAATCATGGGAACCATTTCCTCGTACCGGCCACCATGCGACCGTAAGGTGCCATCTAATGCAGAAAGGTCATGATATTGCGGACGACGCCCAACTACCACATCGCGGCCCGATAATACGACCAGGTCGCCAATGCGATCGGCGGGTTGTTCCAACACATGCACTGCTGTTTGCTGGTCGTACACTTCGGTTATACCCGGTTGTATGGCCAACCAGTTTTTGATTTCGTTAATTTTTGATTTATCGTTCAGGTGTACCACAACATAAGATCCCAAAGCACCATGGTGCTTTACGTATGGATCGGTTATGGGGCAGATCACCCTAAAACCAAGGTCGCCAAATTGGGCTTCCAGCATATCTTCCACAAACAGAACATTGGGCGTTCCATCGGCTTTTACTTTTGCATTCATTCCATGGTCAGCAGTGGCGCCAACAATAGCGCCCAATTCAATTAACTTTCCAATTTCCTTATCCATTGCCTCATAAAATGCCAGCGATTCTTCGGCCTCCGGCGAATACGTATGCTGCATATAATCCGTTAACGACAAGTAAAGAAAATCGCCAATACCCTGCTCAATAAATGCAACTCCTGCACGTAATACAAACAAACTTGCATCTGCACTATAAATTACGGGGGTTCGATGTCCAACTATTTCTTCTACATTATCAATACCATGGGTTTCCTTTTTTGCCTGGTTTGCTTTTTCAGCGGAGATCGCTATTCCAGTCATTTTATAGGAAAGAATATCTCTTAGCTTTTCCTTTGCTGTAACAACTGCGACCCTTCTGCCTGAGTTGGCCGCAGCAGCCAACAATGTTTCAGCACGCAGGTATTCTGATGAATTCATCATTACTTCCTCGTTCTTTTCAGCATCGTAAAAAAAGTTACCACTTATACCATGCACCCTGGGCGATACACCGGTAACGATAGAAGAATTATTTACATTGGTGAACGATGGTAGCGCTCCACGAACCATTCCCTTATAACCTTGACGCGACATCTTTTTTAGGTTGGGCATTCTATCCATGGCTATGGTGGTGTCAAGGTATTCATCAGCCGAGCCATCTATACAAATTACTACAATTGGTTTTGCCGCCGGTTTATAGGTTCGTCCGTTTGCTACAAATTCGTTTGTTGAAATACTCATTAAATTTTCAATTTAATCGTCTCTAATATTATGCTGTTGGTTATTATTAATGTACCTATAATGTAAAGTGTTGCTATAATTTATAACTATTGTAATACAGTACTGCCAGTTGTTAAATGCCGGATTATTAAATCATGGTAATGATTAATGGGTGGAAGAGGTTGGTCTTCAATTTTTGCAAGCTCGTCCCATTTACGCATTTGGATAATCAGTTCAAACAAAGGATCTATTTCAAAAGCAATGGCTTCTGCTTCTGTCATTTTTCCGCCCTGGTATTCCAGTGTTTTTTTACTTGCTACCGACAACTGGCTATAATACTCCGGGTCGCTAAATGTTAAGTAACGCTTAGCATCAACATGCGATTGAACCAGGCGGATCACCTTATTTGAAAACCCCTTATTTGCCAGGTATTTTGCAGCAATTTCTTCGTGGCTTTTAATACCATAGATACCCATTTCGTTATCGCCTTTGGCTGCTTCGCAAATATGCCCTATATCGTGCAGGAAGGCTGCCAGCACCACATCGTTATCATAACCTTGCTGTTGTGCCAGTTGCGCGGCCTGAACCATGTGTTCCAGTTGACTAACCTTTTCACCTGCATATTCTTCGCCACCATGCTTACTATACATTTCCATTATTTCGTCCGCAACCAGTGTGGCCTCATTGATATTCATGCTGAGTGTTTTGTTATGAATCCTTTTTTTTACAATGGTTATGGGTTACATTTTTTTGTTGAATGATGTACTATTAGTACAAGTGAGTGACACAACGATGCTAAATCATTGAACCAAAGCTCGTAACCCAAAAAATAAAACACAAACCTAAACCTATCCCTATCCATGCTGGATTAAAAAATTAAAAAGGCTATGCGTCAACAGCCTTTTTTTAACTGCAACAGTTACCAGTAAAATTGATTATTGGATTAACCAAATGGTACCATTGATATCATCTTTACCACCAAACTGACTGGCTAATGTTGCACTAAGATTAATCTCGTTTCTTTGTTTTTCCGAATTAGGGTATGTCCATCTTTTGGGTATCTGGTTGTTGTTACCGGCATTGCCTATACCTACCCCTGTTGAAAAGGCTGGCACGCCTGTACGGCGAAAATTATAATAGGCTTCCCACCCTGAATTTTGAAAGAAGGCCAGGTATTTTTGGAGCAGGATTTTGTTTAAACCATTGGTACCACTCTCGTACATAACTTTTGGTTGGCTATAGTAATTATTAAAATTGAAAGTAAACGGCGCAGCTAACCACTCGCCTAACGATTTGCCAATAGGTAAATAATTGCCCGTATTGTTTCCTTCTTTTATACCGTACAAAGCAATGGAAGCCTGCATCCCTTTTTTATACCAGTCCTCTGCATTGCCGGTAGCCCAGCCACGATGAATTCCCTCAGCAATATTGAAGCACATTTCAGGATAACCAACAATTACAAAATCTTCGGAAGTAAAGTTGCGATAATACCGGTACCTGTTGATGTGACTGATACTATAACTGATGGCTTTTGTTTCCATAATATCCAGCGACTCGCCGGTGCTGGACCCTATGTATGCACGGAAGTCGGTAGGGGCCCAACCGTTTTCGTTTACCAGTTTCCAGGCGGGTTCAGCGGTAATTAATATCCGGGGATCGTTTAAATCGGTGCTGTTTTTTACATAGGTTTCTGCCATATTATTACGCAGTGCGTTAAATCCAAAATCAGATGGATTGGTAGGATAGTTGTTTATACCAGCAATGTAGCGATAGGCAAAATTGTCGGCTACACTCTCAAACTTTGGATAGGTTGCCGGGTTGCTCATCACATCAGCAAAACGTTGCTTCACCTTTAGTTCACCATCGTTTTCTTTTTTGCTTAAAGCGATTAATACCCTGAGCTTAAAACTGTTTACTGCCCTTTGCCAGTTCATGAAATTGCCCTGGTAATATATATCTCCCTTTAGCGAAGTATTGTTGGTTGTTCTTAGGTTTTCAAAATCGGTATTCGCTTCGTCTAACCATTTAAGTATTTGAACAAATACGTCCTTCTGCTTATCGTATTTGGGCTGTAATACCCCTTCGGTAGCTTTAACTGCTTCGCTCATGGGAACATCGCCCATAAGAGACGTGAGGTTATAAAAATAATACGCCTTTAAATATTTGGATATTGCATGGTATGGCGTTTTGGTATTGCCTGAAGACTTCTCAGCTTCTTTCTCCATTTGATTGATATTTTTTAATGTGTTCATGTACACATCAAAAGGGCCACCATTAAAATCATATTGGTTATCGCCGTAGTATTGAAAATTACGGGCGAAATATTGGTTGTACCTGGCCACGTTACCCCAGGGTTGTACGCCACCCAAACCACCAGCCATATCGTTCATCAATTTATTTAATATAAGATTGGGTGGAACTGATGTTGGAATGTTAGGATTGACCTGGAGGTCTTCAAACTTTTTTTGGCACGACGTAACGGTAAGTAAGGCTACTGCTGCCACGAAATATAATAACTTTTTCATCGTATTATCTTTAATGAATTAAAAAGTCAGGTTTAAATTAAATCCAAAGCGACGGGAAGAAGGGGTTTGTAATCCGGAGCCGCCGTCCTGGGTGTATTGATCCGGATCAACATCCTTATACTTTGATGGAAAGAACAAATACAGGTTGCGGCCTACTAATGATATTTCGGCTTTGTTGATAAAGGTTTTACCGGTTAATGATGCAGGCAACTGGTAGGTTAAAGTGATCTCCCTCAGCTTGGTAAAAGTTTTATCAATGGTGTTTAATTCTGAGTTACCTGCAGACCTGCTTGAATAGTTTTGCACTGAAGTTGCCTTGGCGTTTTGCTCTACTACCAGGTCTTTCATATTGGTAATCTCACCCGTAATAGGGTCTAATTGTATATTTCCTTTTAAAGTAATTCCAGGGTTAACCAATGTGCCACCGGTAACATCATTTATACGATTTTGTCCCCACAATCCCTGGGTGGTTTCAAGATGACGGCCTGACTGTAAACTTTTCTGGCGCACATAATTATGAAACACGCCCCCCACCACACCATCGAACTGGAAGGTTAGCCGAAGCGATTTATAACCCAGGGAGTTGGTTATTCCCCACGACCAGTTAGGATCTGCATGTCCAAAAATTCTTCTGGCACCACCCTGGCCTGCATCGCTAAAACGCATAAGCAAACCATCCGAGCCATGAACGAGCTGGCCCTCCGGCGTTCTAACAAAACCAGAACCATAAAGCAGGTCAAGTCTTGATCCATCAAAACTCCACGCGTTGGGTGATGGATGTTTAATCCAGGTTCTTTTAAAAGTTGCCCAGTTTACATTAGCGTTCCAGCTAAAGTTTTTTGTTTTTATTGGATTGCCTGAAAGCGCCACTTCAAAACCGGTGTTTTTATAACTACCATAGTTTGTTCTTATATTATCAAAACCAGAGGCCTGCGAAATAATATCTGTCCTGTTTGATAATAATTCTGATTTTGAGTTAAACCAGGTGGCATCAAGATTTAAACGGTTTTTTAAAAAACGAAGGTCCATGCCTAACTCAACGGTTTTCTTATTATCTGCTGTAAGGTTAGGATCCAGTAAACCATTAGCATAGGTAGCTCCTAAAGCATTGTTATAAGTACCGCCGGTAGAAATATTGTAACCCACCGAGGTTAAATTATAGATACCCAGATTGATTGGTGTAGCATAATTTTCCCCATAACCCTGGCCCGTGCCAACTCCAATGAAGGGCTGGCCTATATAGGCTGAAATACCTGCATTTCTTCCTTCGGCATACGAGCCCCTGAATTTTAGCAATGATATAAATGAAGGCAATTTAATGTAATCAGTTACAGCTGTGGATGCCCCGATAGAGGGATAAAAAAACGTGTTGTTTTTAATGGGTAAACTACTGGCCTTATCAACCCTGCCGGTTGTATTTAATGATAAATATTTTCCTACACCTAAATCCAAAGTATAAAAGGCGCTTAAATACATTCCCTCTAATGCAAGGGAAGCTATACGAGGTTGACGCAGGGAGTTTGCAAGTGTGTATAAACCCGGAACATTTAAATAATCGGTACTGGCATAACTACCGTTGTATTTGGCCGTTCTGATGTTTCCACCCACCAGACCATCAACAGTTAAAAAATCTTTTAAGAAAGTGGAATTGTATTTAACCTGCACTTCATTATTTGCTTCAAAAAAAGTTCGGTTATCTTCCCTGTAATCTCCCAGTTTTTCATCCCTGCCATATGAGGCTGCAGAAACCGGCATTTTTTCCTGGCGAAAAATGTTATAAGTAGATATACTGGGTCTGTATAAGAATTCGAAGTTCTTTGCAAATTTCCAGTTTAACGATACGTATCCATAAACGTCGTTTTTATAATGTGGACGTAACCACTCTTTAACCATAAACCATGGATTGTTATAACGCTGGTATTCCGCATATATCTGCTGGGTTCCTATTTTTCCAGGTTGCCAGTAATCTTTCATATCATTAATATTCCAGTCGGCACCGGCCCAAAGAATAATATTATAGATCATACTATTGGGTCCGTAGTTAACGTCAGGAAAATTGGGGGAATACTGGCGGCTATAATTGATGTCGGCTGTGATCTTAACTTTTGGTGAAAAGTCGTAACCCGCACTCATATTAAAATTGGTGGAGTTAAGAGCCATATTGGGTACAATTGCTTTTTGGTAAGTATGTCCTAAACCAAAACGCAGGTTGTATTTATCGCCACTGGAAGAAAGCGCAATATGATTAGTAGATAAAATACCGGGCTCCAAAAAGTTTTTAAGATTATCCTTTCCCCGGGCAATCCATGGTGTTGGCTTTCTATCGGAAGTAAATTTGGAACCGTCGGGAAATGTTGTTGTGTAAGAGGTACCGGGTGTAACCGCACCATCATATTGTGGTATCAGTTGTCCATCAAAACGGGGGCCCCAAACATCATAGTCATTGTCGTTTAGGCCGCCGCCGGTACCATCTTTAAAAGCATACTTACCTCTTGAACCCGGGCCATATTCATCCTGGTAAATGGGCAGGGTTAAAAAACCCTTATCAACCATGGTGCTCGAGTTAAATTCTATAGCATAACCACGGTTGTTTTTAGTTCCTTTTTTGGTATTGATAATGATGGCACCATTACGGGCAAGGCTACCATACAGAGCAGAAGATGCCTGGCCCTTCAGGAAAGTATAACTCTCAATATCATCGGGACTAATGTTCCAGGTATCAGTGGTAATAGGTACACCATCTACAACAAAAAGAATGGAGCCTTCGCCCCTGAAGTTTATAGAGGGTTGCCGCAGCATTTCACTGCTAATATTTACATTTAAACCGGCAACTTTCCCTTTTAAACTATTAATAGGATTTGGCTCACGGGCTTTTACCAAATCTGCCGTTTTTACTTCCTGTATTGAATAGGTAATTCGCTTTAATTCTTTTTTTATTCCTAAGGCCGTTACTACTACTTCTTCCAGTTGATCGTTTCCCTGCTGCAACTCCAGTTCAATATCCGATCGGTTTTTTACCGCTTGTTCCTGCGAGGCAAATCCCACAAAACTAAATATGAGGGTTGCATTGGGTGGAGCCTTAATTACAAATTTTCCGTTTGCATCAGTATTTGTTCCTGCTTTTGTTCCTTTTACAAGAACGGAAACCCCCGATAAGGCTTGCTTATTGGGATCCCTTACAGTTCCTCGTATTTCGCTTTGAGCAAAACAATAATTAACCCCTAGTAAAAATGCCAGCATAGAAAGTATTACTGGTCGAAGATCCATGTAAAACAATTTCATAACAGTAAATTTTGGGTGGATAAAAGAAGTTCTGGTAATCTCTGTTTGGTTAGTTAAATATAAATACTAATTGAATTGCTAGTTAACATATACTAAACATTTTTTTGAACAAACGTTTGCACAGGTGTATCATTTTTAAAACAGTTTAATACCGTTGTTTAGAGGTACACGGTAATACCATGAACAGTTACAGGAGAGAGATGGGTTATTTTTAAGTAAATTTTTAATTTGCTTAAATAATATTTTCGATATTTAATTTTAGTATTCATAAACTGGTTTTGAGATTAAAAATCAAAATACCGTTTAAAAAATTACTGAAATATGAACAGGATATTACCAAATGGTTATTTAAATATCTGGAAATGAAAAGGAGATAAAACGATGGGAGTCCTTGTCTTCAGAACCTATACTACGACAATAAACAATGATTTAGCGCAGAACATTAACCCTTGCAAGGATTACTGAAGTAATGAATGTTTTAAAGGTATTCTTTTAGCGGCTATGGGTTATGAAGTAATAAATCACCAGCATGATGGCTTCTGTATCGCCGATATTAGAAGGTTTGTGACCGAGACGGCCATCAAAAAATAAAGAGTCGCCTTCTTCCAAAATATATTTTTTGTCTTCAATCATATACTCCACCACCCCTTTAATAACATACTTGTATTCGTATGCATCTGTATGTACAACCTGGTTACGGCGGGCACCTTTTTTTAAACTTAATAAAATAAAATCGGCAGGACCATCATTTAGGTTGCGGGTAAGAATTCTTTTATAAACAAATCCTTTGGCTGCTTCTTTTTCAAAAGGCTGGTAATCTTTGCCCCTGATAATAAACACTTTTTGTTCGTTGCTATTTGAAGAAATGTCTTTGAAAAATTCGTTCAAGTCCAGGTTAAGGGAGTGTACAATATTCATTAAAACAGGCAACGAAGGAACCGTACGATTGTTTTCAATCTGCGAAATTAAACCCTTACTCACACTGGCTTTCTTAGCTAATTCCTGGGCAGTAATATTTTTAAACTTTCTTATTTCTTTAATTTTATTCCCAATTTGTATCAGTAAGTCTTCCTGCATATTGTTAGTTTAATGGCAATAAATATATTGGTTAGCATCCTATTTTGATGACTTTCGTTTAAAGCAAATTTATACACCTTTCATTTTTCAATACAATCATAAATATTCATGCAGGTAATGTATTGATCTTTATAGAAATGAGATTTAATTATGCATGCGAAGCCGTTCTGTCATTATTGAAAAATTGTAGCGATGCTTACAGTTAAAAAATAAAACTATCTTTCTATCAACGAATATTTACAAATAATAAATTTTGAAGCTCTGTTTTGAGAGGAAATAAAAGCTTCAAACGAAAGTTGCTAACGAAAAATTATTGGAAGAAATGAAACATAAACACCGCTTTCTTTTACTATCACTTACACTCATTATTCTTTTTGTAATCAATCCGCTTTGTCAATTGTATTCATTTGCAGGAGAATTGCCTGCTACAGGTTCAAAAAATACGCTTGCTAATTTCTGGTTGTGGAATTTTTTAGGACGACTACATCCTTTAATGGTTCATTTTCCGGTCAGCCTTATTTTATTGGCTGCTGTAATGGAAGGGTTTACTATCGGAAATTTTAATTCAAAACTGCGCCCAGGCATAAATGTAATACTTACTATAGGCGTTTTTTCAGCCATCATTTCTGTAATACTAGGTTTGCTTTTAGCTCAATCCGGCGACTATGGTGCAGAAACCCTGGCTATTCATCAATGGTCTGGAATAATAACAGCAACTTTTGGCTTTATCAGCCATTACTTATTAAAACAAGCTTCCGTACAAAAAAAAGCCTCTCATGTTAAACAATACCGTGCTAGCATTTTTTTGGCGGGATTGGGTGTTATTGTTGCCGGGCACTTTGGGGCATCGCTTACACATGGAAGCGACTATTTAACCAGCGCCTTACCATGGAGTAAAAATTATGAAGCGGTTCCCGTTAACAAAATTGATTTTGCATCCTTCCAGGGTTCTGCACCATTAACCCAAAAACAGCAGGTTGATTTAAGTATGCATGTTAAAACCATTTTTGCCCACAATTGCTATAAATGCCATGGCCCGGAAAAAGTAAAAGGCGAGTTGCGGTTAGACAGCAAACAAATGATTTTTAAAGGCGGTGAAAACGGTCCTGTTATTATAGCCGGCGATCTTACTAAAAGTGATCTTTTCAGAAGGATAAATTTACCAGCCAATCATAAAGAAGTAATGCCGAATAAAGGTAAAAAAATACCTGAGGCTGATATTGCCACTATTAAATTATGGATAGAAAAAGGAGCGCCCTGGCCAGCCGATGCAGGCACGGAAAATCAATACCGGGTAGCTGCTATGGAACCGCGTAATCCTGCTTTACCAGCCGCTACTGCCAATTTGCAACACCCCGTGGATGTATGGGTGAATGAATATTTTAAAAAAAACCAGGTAAGCTGGCCTGCAGTTGTTGATGATAAAATCTATTTGCGTAGGATATACCTTGATATAATTGGACTACTACCATCATCTGATGACCTTCAACAATTTATTCAAGATACCAACCCGCAAAAAAGACAATTATGGGTGCGAAAACTTTTAAACCGAAATGATGATTACGCCATGCATTGGTTAACTTTTTGGAACGATGCTTTGCGTAACGATTATACCGGAACCGGGTATATTACAGGGGGCCGGTATAATATAAACAACTGGTTATATCAATCGCTGCAAACCAATAAACCATACGACCTGTTTGCACAGGAATTAATCAGCCCAACCAAGGCATCAAAGGGTTTTATTGAAGGAATTAAGTGGCGTGGAGTTATTAATGCAAGCCAACGTACCGAAATGCAGGCCGCACAAAATGTATCGCAGGTTTTTTTAGGGTTGAATTTAAAATGTGCCTCGTGCCACAATAGCTTTATAAGCGACTGGAAGCTGGATGATGCTTATGGCTTTGCCAATATTTTTTCGGATACAACGCTTGAAATTAATCGTTGCGATAAGCCTACGGGCAAATACACCGAAGCAAAAATGTTGTTTAAAAACTTTGGTAATATTAACAGCGCTGCTACCGCAGCAATTAAACAACAACAACTGGCGCAAATGATGACCCAGCCTGAAGACGGCAGGTTTTACAGAACCATTGTTAATAGAATTTGGGCCCAGCTAATGGGTAGGGGAATTATTGAACCCGTTGATTTAATGGATAACGAACCCTGGAGCCAGGACCTTTTAGATTGGCTTGCTTACAACTTTGTACAAAACAAAGCAAACCTGAAGGAATTGATTTATGTAATTACAACTTCAAAAACTTACCAGTTACCTTCTGTTGGTTTTAAAGAGCCCAACCAATTATATACTAAAGACTATAAGTTTAATGGCATGCTAAAACGGCGCATGAGCGGTGAGCAGTTTGCTGATGCGGTTAGTTATATTGTTGCGCCGGTGTTCCCCGATTCGCTGGTTATGTTTAATCCATTTATTGTGGTGCCCGAACAAAAGACTGTAGTTAAAAAGGAAAATAAAAAACAACCAACAACAAAAACGGCTGCACAAAAAGAAGCGGAAGAAAAACAAGCAGCCGCAAAAAAATTAATAGCCAAACAACAGGCTGAGCAACGAAAAGAAGCTGCCCGGCTACTTACCAATAAATTATTAGAGGATAAGTCTATGCTACTTTATCCACGGGCATCACTGGTAGTTAACAATGGGTTTTTAACTGCCCTGGGCCGGCCCAACCGCGAAACTGTTTCTACGAGTAGAGATTCGCAAGCTAACCTGTTGCAGGCACTTGAGCTAACCAATGGTGAGCGCTTTAATGCCGTTTTAAAAACCGGTGCCGAAAACTGGATTAATAAATACCACAATAGTGATGTAGTTATTACCGAAATTTATAAAAAAGCTTTAGGACGACAACCAGCGCCAAAAGAGCTGGCGGTTGCTAAAAAAATGATCGGCGACAAGCCCGGAACAGAAGCGGTACAGGATTTATTCTGGTCGGTATTGCTGCTGCCCGAATTTCAGATTATTAATTAATGGTAGTTGTTATAATTATTGAGTTGAGTTGCGGCTGAAACATGTAACTAAAGTACAAGAGTGCGACGCAACGATGCTTAATAGATAACCGAAACCCTGGCTCAAAAAAAATTATTTTACCTGTTTTAATGGTTTTACTCATGACATGGAACCGTAGAGATTTTTTAAAAAATACCAGCGCTGCTACCCTGGCAGCTATGGCGGCCGGCGCACCACTAACTAGCATGTTAACTTCGTGCAATAAGCGAAAAATAACAGCTACTGCCGACTCGGTTATTTTGCTTTGGATGGCGGGCGGAATGGCGCATACCGATACTTTTGATCCTAAAAAATATACCCCGTTTACCAAGGGCATGGATGCCAATAGCGTACTAAGTACGTTTAAACCCGTACCCACAATTCTGGATGGCATTTCGTTTTCGGAAGGGTTGGAATCTATTGGTAAAATAATGGACCGCGGCACCCTTATCCGGTCGTATGTAGCGGCCGATATGGGCTTTATTTTACACTCACGCCACCAGTATCATTGGCACACTTGTTATAAGCCACCGCAATCGGTAGCAGCACCGCATTTTGGTGCCTGGATCGCTAAGGAACTTGGGCCGGTAAACCCGGTTATTCCGGCCTTTATTGATATTGGGCAACGGTTTACTTTAGGCGAAGGAGAAGAACTGAAAGCCTTTCACAGCGCAGGTTTTTTGGGTAATGAATACGGCCCGTTTTTAATTCCCGATCCTTCAAGTGGTTTAGAAAGCGTTCAGCCACCCATTGGTATGTCGCATAGCCGTTTCGAAAAAAGAAACCAGTTATATAACGAACTGGTAAAGCAAAGCCCGATGGGCGAAGTGGGTAGCGATTACCAGAAAGAATCGCTGAAGCGGTCGCTTGAGCAGGCTTATATGTTATTAAAATCGCCGGAGGCGCAGGCATTTGATATAAACAAAGAACCAAAGGAGCGTTATGACATTTACAATACCGGCAAATTTGGCCTGGGCTGCCTTATGGCCCGGCGACTGGTGGAGCAGGGTGCCCGGTTTATAAGTGTTACTACCGAATACGATCCTTTTAAAGGTTGGGATACCCACGAAAACGGCCATACCCGTTTGGCTGATATGAAAAAGCAAATTGATGGCCCCGTGGCGCAGTTGATAAAAGATTTGGAGCGTACCGGCAAGCTTGACCGCACCCTGGTAATTTTAGCAAGCGAGTTTAGCCGCGATATGATGGTTGAGGGCCGCCCCGGTTTAAAAGTACAGGAGCAGGTACAGCAACCCGATGTAATTGACGACATAAAAAACTATGGTATGCACCGCCACTTTACCGATGGTGGCTCCATTTTAATGTTTGGTGGCGGCATAAAAAAAGGTTCCGTATATGGAAAAACTGCCGATGAACGCCCTTGCAAAACCATTGAAAACCCAATCACGATCGACCAGGTGCACCAAACCATTTACCATGCATTGGGCATTCCTGAAGATGCGCATTATGTAATTGAAAAACGCCCGTTTTATACAACACAGGATGGGTTGGGTAAAGCCGAAATGGAATTGTTTACATGATTTTTTTTTTGGGTAACCGGCATTTGTTTTTCAATGTTTCATTGTTGCTTCCGATGCATCGGAACGGTTCAAATTCAGTTTTTCATAGGGTCATGGGTAGTGGACCTATTCAACCCGAGTTTGCGGAAGATCGCACATTTCATCTTTTTCAAATCCTGGCCGACGGCCTCTTAAAAAGAGCGTTAAGAAATTTTAGATGCCTGGCGTTAAGAAAACAAACAGGAGTACTAAAGCCAGGAAATGTTAATTGCTGGTAAGTTGCACTTATGCATGGCAAAGCACCAATGCTGTTACTTGTTTGTTTTTAGCCAGGCATCGAAAATTTTAGCTGTTTTTAAGCAGCCTTGATTTTTTTGTTACTTTTTGCATCAAGGCAAAAAGTAAAACAAAAAGCCAAGCATTATTTTTGGTATAATTTTATAGCATCTTCAATAATAATATTTTACCATTATGCACTACCTGTTATACCTTCCATTTTTATTATTTGCAGCCAATTCGTGCAACAGCAAAATGGTGGCGACTTCCCCATCATGCATTCAACAAAAAATTGATCAAATTAAAAAGCAGCCAAAGTGGAACCCACCTGCCCAAATTGATGAATACCTGTACAATGGCAAAAAGGTTTACCTGATTTCGGCCGATTGCTGCGATCAATACATAACACTGGTTGATGAAAACTGCAATTATATATGTGCGCCTTCCGGTGGCATAACCGGCAAAGGCGATGGTAAATGCACCGACTTTAATGAAAAGGCAACATTTGTAAAACAGGTATGGAAAGACGATCGTTAGTACTTATTAATTCTGCTATTATAAAGGATTTTTTTCTTTGGCCTTTATTAACTCTTTTACTCTTTCCATTTTCACATCAATCCCCATTTTAATAGCCTGGCTTGTTGGTAAAACTTCCACATCTGGTAAAACGCCGCGGCCATCTTTTTCACGGTTCTTATCTGCTACCAGCCTGTATAATGGCAATACAACACGCACCTTACTTTCGGGCAAGGTTATAACGGGTAAGTGTACCGCGGTGTTACCATAATAAGCCCCACCTGTTTCCTCACCAACAATAGTTACATTATCCTGCCCTTTTAACATGCTTGCAACCATAGAAGCTGCGGAAAAAGTATAACCCCCGGTCACCAGGTAAATATCCCCGTTAAAGTGGTTGCGGCCTTTTG
>JBBSJX010000002.1:0-36145 GCA_038256825.1 Chitinophagales bacterium | reverse complement strand
TTTAATAACGAACTATCTTTTTCATATTGGTAATCCAGTTTTAAATTTCCCAAAACTTCAAACGAGCCGTATTGAACCTTGGTGCCATTGCCATGACCCGTACCCGGGCCCTCACTTTTAAAATATTTGCTCATCACTTTTTGCGCCTCAATATTTTTATCCTCCTGCAACAAACGCTGAATTTCGGGCAGGTGTTTGTAAGCATCCTGCATGTCAGCATTTTGTTTGGAGCCTGACCAAAGGGTTATATCATTTAAAACAATTTTCTCTGTAAACACGCCGCCATCGGGCATGGCTCCTAACCTGCCATTACCCAACGGTACACAGGCCTCCCAATAAGTTGCAGGGGCTTTATACCAAATGCGTTTTGGCTGTTGGGCATGGGTATAACAAACCAAAGTAAAAATGAAAAACAATAAATGTAAAAACTTTTTACACATTTCCTTTTGGTTCGTTTTCGTTAATGCTTGTGGTTTCAACTTCAGTAATTTTTTTTATGAACCTGGCATTATATACTGTTTCAGCTTTACTTGCGTCGCACTCTTGTACCGTTATCAATAAGGCAGCAATGAGATTATTTGAATATTGATTTACTTTCTGTTGCCTGATGCACAAAAAGTACAAGGGAGTGACACAACGATGTTGCCATAATAGCCACTGCCGGTAACATAAAATCTTACGTTATTTTATCAGGGTTAAATGGCCGCATCCAAAGGATAACCGGGCAATAACAATTGTTCTACATCTACCGGTTTTATATCCAGCTTATTGCACCAGCCTAAAAAACTTTCATGTATTTCATCAAGTGTTTTCTTTTGCTCAGGCGTTAACTCCAATGCGGTTGCCCTGCTGATAGTCCGCACCGGCAAACCTCTTTTGCGTAAAAAATATTTTGCACTCATAGGGTAGGCAATATGAATTAATGGGTCTACCCTGCTCAATTCTGATTGCAACCATTTCACATCGTTTTGTTTAGCAGGATTGTTGGCATTGTTTACCATCCAAACCAATATTTCGGGATAAAAATTTCCGGAGATGGACGACATTCCTTTGGCGCCCATTTGCAAACTATACATGGCATTGGGGGTATGTGCATCGTAAAACTCCAGGTTATTTTCTGAAGCTTTTAAAATATCCAGTTTCGCTTTTACCTTCTCCAAATCAATCGAAGTGTCTTTATGGTAAACCATCCTGTTGGCCGACAATAATGTTTTAAAAGTTTGCGCACCTATAATGCGTTTATAAGGTGCCGGGCATTCATACATTCCCAAAGGAATATTGCCGGTTAACCGAAACATCTTTTCAAAATTCTTCAGTAAAACTTCATCGCTGTCTTCCACATTGGCAAAGTGACCGGTAATTAATATAACCGCATCAATACCTGTTTGGTAAATCTTTTTAGTAAACTCCGCCTTATCGTTCAGCGATAACCCAAATGAGCCTGTTGCCACCACCGGCACCCTGCCATTTACATAACGAACAATATGCTGGGTTAACTCCAGGCGTTCGTCTTCGGTAATGCTATACATTTCGCTGCTGAGGCAATTGGCAAAAAAGCCTTTTACCCCCGCCGCTAAATAAAAATCAATAAGATTGCTCACCACATCCAGGTCAACCTTTGCCTTAAGGTTAAAAGGCGTAATCATGACGGGAACAAATTTATTTTCCATAGTTTATTTATTTACGGTTTCAAAAGTTCTTATTTAAAGCTATGTTTTACCAGGCGTTTATATGCTGCAAATTTTACCTTCTTTCAAACATCCATTTTACCCTCGACAATAAAATACCGGTAAGAAAAATAGTAAGGGTTCCCACTACAATAATCATGTTACTGTGTAAGGTAAACTTTAACCAGCTATACTCTGGCTCAATCATACCCGAAAAAGTCATCCATAAAATAACAATAATCCCAATGACTACAGCAAATACCGCTTCAGCATTTTTTGCTTTTTTACTAATAATTCCTAACAGAAACAAACCCAACATGCCCCCAGCAAAAATCCCCGAAAGCTCCCACCAAACATCCAATATACTTTTACTGCCTATCATTGCTATACCGGTAATTATTCCAATGATCCCTACAAAAACGGTAGCTATATGTAATACTTTCAACTCTTGTTTATCGGTAGCATTTTTATTAAAATATTTTTTATAAATATCAACTGAGAAAACAGTTGCAGAGGCATTCATGCCACTACTAATAGTACTCATTGCAGCAGATAGTATAGCGGCAACAATCAAACCCGTTAAACCAGATGGGATGGCATTAACCATAAAATGAGGTAATATTTTATCTCCGTAATCAGATGGTTTTAATTGTGCTGCCAATGTTGCAATATTTTGTTGGCTTGCTCCAACGCCCAATCGTTCGGCGGCAGCCTGCATTTTTACAATTGCTGCCATTTCGGGGTGTACCTGGTAAAACGAAAACAACGAAGCGCCTATAACAAAAAACAACAACGAGATAGGAATATATAAATACACGCACAGCCAAATAGACTTAGCAGCGCCCTTGGCCGTTGACGATGTATGATAGCGCTGAACATAATTCTGGTCCATGCCAAAATTATTCAGGTTTATAAAAAACCCGTAAAACAATACCACCCAAAACGAAGCCTGAGTAAAGTCTAACTTAAAACTGCCCAAACTAAATTTATGGTTTTCGCCACCTATGTTTACAATAGCCTTCGCCCCGCCGGGCATATCTTTTACAATAAAAAATAAAATTATTAAAGCGCCTGCTGTAAGTATAATTCCTTGTACAACGTCCGTCCAAATAATAGCTTCCATTCCACCCAAAACGGTATAAATAATTATACAAATACCCATTACCAAAATAATCTGGCTCATATTAAAACCCGTAAGCGCCTGCAGGCTAAGTGCAATACCAAAAAAAATAGAGCCCATACGGGCTACCTGGGTTAATAAAAAAAAACATACGGCATAGGTGCGTGCCCAGGCCCCAAATCGTTTTTCAAGATGGGTATAGGCAGAAATATCGCCGCTACTCCTGTAAAATGGAACAAAGTATTTTGAGGCTACCCATGCGGCCAAAGGCATAGACAAACTAAAAACAAAAGCATTCCAGTTGGTGCCAAATGCTTTACCTGTTACACCCAAAAATGTATTACTGCTAAGGAACGTTGCAAAAATAGAAATGCCAATAGCCCAACCGGGAATGTTACCTGAGGCCCTGGTAAATTGTGCAGCACTTTTATTTTTTCTTGAAAAATAAACCCCCACCCAAATCATTGCAATCAAGTAAATCGCAATAATCGATAAATCCAGTACAGGCAGGTTGTGCATAAAGTTTTATTGATTTCTAAGATACACTAACACATCAATAATAAAATAAAGTTTTAAACGGTTAACCGGTTTGGTATAAACCTGCTGCTTAATAATTTATAAAAACAATGTAACGCATATTTCTTTTAAAAATTCCTGTGGATTGTACCAGTTAAAATGTAACAAGTATCAGATAAATATTATGAGCCGGTCAGCATTCCCCTTTGTTGTTGCTTTTATTATTTTAAGTAATTATGCAGAAAAAGCAAAAAAAAAAGACGAAACCTTATGAGTTTCGTCTTTCTAAAATATTGCTATTAAATTTAAGCCATTGCATTTTTACGAATGATGTTTAAAGCAGCTCCGGCTTTAAACCATTCAATTTGCGGCTCGTTGTAGGTATGGTTAACCTGTATACGATCTGCACTTCCATCAGCATGGTTTAATACAACATGTAATGGGTAACCCGGTACAAACGAAGTCAAGCCTTCAATATCAATCAGGTCATCTTCCAAAACCTTATCGTAATCTTCCTTATTATTGAACGTTAACGCCAGCATACCTTGCTTCTTCAGGTTGGTTTCGTGTATACGGGCAAACGATTTCACCAATATTGCACGTACACCTAAATGCCGGGGTTCCATAGCAGCATGTTCGCGACTGGAGCCTTCACCATAGTTTTCATCACCCACAACAATAGTCCCTATTCCTGCGGCCTTATATGCCCTTGCGGTAGCAGGTACCGGGCCATACTCACCAGTAATATGGTTTTTTACTTTGTCAATACTGTCGTTAAAGCCATTAATTGCTCCAATCAACATATTATTCGAAATATTGTCAAGGTGTCCACGGAACTTTAACCAGGGGCCAGCCATAGAAATATGATCGGTGGTACACTTTCCTTTTGCTTTAATCAATAAGCGCAGTCCTTTTAAATCGGTTCCTTCCCACTCTTTAAAAGGTTCTAACAATTGAAGACGCTGCGATTCGGGGCTTACTAAAACAGAAACGCTGCTTCCATTTTCGGCAGGTGCCTGGTAACCGGCATCTTCAACAACAAAACCGGCTGGTGGCAATTCAACACCTTGTGGCTCATCTAACTTAACCATTTCTCCTGCTTCATTTTCTAACAAATCAGTTAACGGGTTAAATGAAAGATGACCGGCAATAGCAAAGGCAGTTACAATTTCAGGAGAAGCAACAAAAGCATGTGTTCCAGCATAACTATCGTTGCGTTTGGCAAAATTTCTATTAAAAGAAGTTATAATGGAATTTTTACGGTTAGGATCATCAATATGGCGGGCCCATTGTCCAATACAAGGTCCGCAGGCATTTGCCAGCACTACGCCACCCATACTATCAAATATGTCGAGGAAGCCTGCTTTTTCAACAGTATACCTCACCTGCTCGCTTCCTGGTGTAATAGTAAATTCTGACTTAGTTTTTAATTTTTTATCTACCGCCTGCTGGGCAATAGATGCCGAACGACTAATATCTTCGTAACTGGAGTTGGTGCACGATCCTATTAAAGCAACCTCCAATGTTTCGGGCCAGTTGTTTACTTTAACCGCTTCAGCAAAACGGCTGATAGGCCATGCTAAATCTGGAGTATAGGGTCCATTAACATGAGGCTCTAATTCGTCCAGGTTAATTTCAATTACCTGGTCGTAATATTTTTCAGGCGATGCATACACTTCCTCGTCGGGGCGAAGGTGTTGTTTAATCCCATCGGCAAGTGTAGCAATATCTTCACGATCGGTAGATTTTAAATAATCGCTCATTTTTAAATCATATGGAAATACCGAACAGGTTGCACCAATTTCGGCACCCATATTACAAATGGTAGCTTTACCTGTTGCACTTAAATTATCTGCACCATCACCAAAATATTCTACAATAGCTCCGGTTCCACCTTTAACGGTTAATATGCCGGCTACTTTTAAAATAACATCTTTGGAGCTAGTCCAGCCGCTTAATTTGCCTGTTAACTTTATACCAATAAGTTTCGGCCATTTAAGTTCCCATGCCAAACCTGCCATAACATCACTGGCATCAGCACCGCCCACACCAATAGCAAGCATACCTAAACCACCGGCATTGGGTGTATGACTATCTGTTCCAATCATTAAACCACCTGGAAAAGCATAGTTTTCTAAAACCACCTGGTGAATAATACCTGCACCGGGTTTCCAAAATCCTAAGCCATATTTATTACTAACGGAGGATAAAAATTCATACACCTCGCGATTTGTATTTAACGCAGTTTCCAAATCTTCTTTTGCACCAGTTTTTGCTTGTATCAGGTGATCGCAATGAACAGTACTGGGAACGGCTACCTGGGGGCGGCCTGCCTGCATAAATTGCAACAAAGCCATTTGAGCTGTCGCATCCTGCATTGCTACACGGTCAGGTGCAAAATCAACGTAGTGCTTACCACGCTCAAAATTTTTAGGCGCCATGTCCATATGCAAATGTGCAAACAATATTTTCTCCGCAAGGGTTAAGGGTCGGTCAACTAATTTACGGGCAGCTTCAATTTTACCCGGTAATTCATTGTAGACTTTCCTAATCATATCAATGTCAAATGCCATGAGATTAAACTGGTTTAAATAGGTGAGAAAAAAGTTATGCAAATTTACAGCAAAACAAGGCTTATGCGAAATGAGATTTTTAACTGATTAGATCTTTAAATTATTTAATTTGCAAACAGTAATAAAAACAAAGTTTTTTCCATCAAATTAGTATTATGAATAAGCTAAGAAGTATAATTGAATTCCATGCTTTTGGTGTGTGTGCTGCTATTGGTGATAAAATGGGAATAGCTACAAGCAGAATAAGGATGTGGTTTATCTACATATCTTTTATCACATTTGGTTCCCCCCTTATTATTTATATGGTGTTGGCCTTCTGGATCAACATTAAAAACTATATTTATTCGGCAAAACGAAATCCTTTACGTTATTTGTAGGCTCATAAAACCAATATTCCCAGGTGCTTAAATTTGAATACAATCACACTGATTATGCTGAACTATTAAAAGACTTTGCACGATATTTTAATTGCAAGCTCGTTGATAACACGCTTTTTTTACCTCCTCATATTGGTGATGGATATATGAAACTTGTGGAACTTCCAAATGGTTTGCAAGGGATCATTTCTGATTATACAGTTCACCAAAAAATACTTTTTCATCGCACCAAAATCAACAAAGATTATTTTACCCTCAGGTTTGATGAAGTTTATATTCCCGATGATGCTAATGACGAACAGGCGGATAATGAAATTGCTCCAGATATAAATCCCATACGGTCGGCTGTGTACCTGGGCAGCGCAAAGTTTGACTGGTTGTTTTTTAGTACAAAGGGTACAAAAGTTAAAGGGGTAAATATCATCTTCAGTAAAGATTGGCTGGAAACATTTCTTTCTGTTGAATCTGTAGGCGACCTCATAAAAAAATACCTCAGCTTAAAAATGAGTGCCTTTAACTATGAGCCTATGGATATGGAATACAAAAGAATCCTGGCCGAAATAATTAACTCATCTGTTGATCCCTCTTTTAAAACCCTCCTAATTCAAAACAGGATTTTGTTATTACTGGAACGTTTTTTTACCAGCATCTATAATAAAATGAGCAATATGCATTTTGATGTTAAGTTAACCAACGACGACATCAATACCATTAAGCAAATTGCAAAAGACCTGGTCCAGGATTTTTCAGTAGAGCCGCACAGTATTTCAAAATTGGCAAAAATGGCCGCAATGAGCCCTTCAAAACTGAAAATAAGTTTCAAAGAAATTTATAACCTGCCCATTTACACCTATTTTCAAAAACACCGGATGAATAAAGCAAAGGCTATGTTACTCTCAAAAAAATATTCGGTTAGAGATGTAACTATAGAAGTAGGATATAGTAATCTGAGTAATTTTGCAAAAGCTTTTAAAAAATCCTTTGACCAGCTACCGAGTGATTTATTAAACAGGTAATTCCGGTTTTTTTTTTGATACTATACCAAATAATACAACTTGACAAGTATTGAGTTTGAACGGCCCGATTGTGTTGAATTTATTCGACTATTGTCTGATAGCTTTAAAGCAAAGTTATCGGGCAATTTAATTGTGGTTCCACCGGCTATTGGCTCAGGTTACATTTGGGCCGAAAAATTACCTTTGGGGATGGAGGTATTGGTAGCTAATGTGGTTATGAAACATGAGTTGGCTTATACCATGTTTGTAAATTCTCATCAATACTTCAACCTACAGTTTAACGAATATGAAGCAGACCTTAAAAAATTAAATCATACTGCGGTTAAATATGTCCAGCAATTTCAATCGGCAGTAAAAATATCTAACACAGCCAGTCCACAAACCCTGGTTTTTCCCGAGGGAGTAAATTTACTAACGGTTCGCTTTTTTTTTAATAAAGAACAATTGGGCCAACTAATGGGTAATGATGCGATGGAAGAAGTGCTGACGAAATACTTTCCCTATTTATTAAAGCAAGATAACCTGGAGCCCCTTGCTACCCGCTACCGCGAAACCCTGAACGACCTTTTGGTTGATAAATTTGAAAGCCCGCTAAGACTAAATTTTATTCAAAACCGGGTATTTCTGTTGCTCGAAAAATTTGTTATTCAATTAAGTAGCCGCAAGGATATTACCACCACTAAAGAAAAAAGAACGTACGATGAAACTTTGCGTTTAATCCATATTGAATCGCTGCTGGTAAAAAACTTTTTATTGCCGGCTCCTACTATTGATGAACTTTCACGCATTTCGGCTATGAGCCCTACCAAGCTTAAAAACGACTTTAAGCGGATGTATGGAATTCCCATTTACAGCTACAGGCAAAAAAACCGGATGCTTAAAGCAAAATCTCTTTTATTAATGTCAAAATACACCATTCAGGAGGTTGGCCGTATGGTTGGCTTTACCAACCTCAGCCATTTTGCCAAAGCTTTTAAAAAGGAATTTAAAATTTTACCCAGCGAATTAAGCGCAAAAGATGGGGTTTTGATTTATAATACTTAAAAGAAATAATGTCTTAAAGGGGCATCAATCTGTTTTATCTAACTTATAATTGGTAATCTTTTGGCACAATTTTACAGTGCTAATCATGGGCCGTTAACGACTTATGAAATTTTACCCCCCAAAAGATGCCCCCTATTCGGGGCTTTTTTGTTTTATTAAACTATGGCTTTCCTTATTTTTAATAACTGAACCAGTAATTCCTCCAGTTTTTGTAAGGGAAGCATATTAGCGCCATCACTTTTAGCAACAAATGGATTGGGATGTGTTTCAATAAATAAACCGTTGGCACCCGTGGCAATGGCAGCTTTGGCAATGGTACCAATTAATTGCGGGTTGCCACCGGTAACACCTGATGCCTGGTTGGGTTGCTGCAAACTATGGGTGCAATCCATAATTACCGGCACACCGTGTTCCTGCATTGCAGGTATGTTTCGGTAATCAACTACCAGGTCCTGGTAACCAAAAGTGTTACCCCGCTCGGTAAGCATAACTTTATTGTTGCCTGCTTTCTTTATTTTATCAACCGCAAACTTCATTGATTCGCCACTTAAAAACTGCCCTTTTTTTACATTTATAATATTGCCCGTTTCGGCAGCAGCTACCAACAAATCGGTTTGCCTGCACAGGAAGGCCGGAATTTGTAAAATATCAATATACTTTGCCGCAGGTGCTGCCTCATCATGAGCATGAATATCGGAGGTGGTAGGAATTTTATAAGTATCACTTACTTTTTTTATGAGTTGCATGGCTGCTTCGTCGCCAATGCCGGTAAAACTTGAAGCACTGGTACGGTTGGCTTTGCGGTACGATGCTTTAAAAACATATGGAATTCCCAGCTTTTTACAAAGGTTAAATACAGTGTCCGCCACTTCCATTACCAGCTCCTCTCCTTCTACAATACAAGGCCCTGCAATCAGGAAAAAATTATTTTTATCATAATCCTGGTTGTTAAAAAGATCGTATAAAAATTCCATAGCGCTTTAGTTTATTAAAGAATGCAAAGGTTATAGAAATGAATGAAAAACCCCCGGTAAAGTTTTTAAACCTTTACTATTCAATCATATTTTTTTGGTTACAGGCATTAGTAAAAAAATCAACATTGTTGTGTCACTCACTTGTACCGGGTAACCATATTCGGCTTTTAAAAACCATTTTAACAAGGAAACCAAAGCTGCCCCTGGCACTACCGTTAAAGTGATTGCGACGCAACGATGATGCTACAAAGGATAATGCCGGTATCAATAATATTAATCAGTTTTTTTTGCACTTATAAAAGTTAACAAAAATGCGAGTGGATGGCCTTATTATATTTGCCGAAATTTTTAAATGAGTTGTTATGCCAAATAGAGACCAGAAGATATTAGTTGTAGGTGCCTGCGGACAAATTGGAGTGGAACTTACCCTGCAGTTAAGAAAAATTTATGGTGAAGGTGCAGTAATTGCCAGCGACCTACGCGAAGAACACCCATTACTAAAAGGTTCAGGTCCGTATATATCGTTGGATATTATGAATAAAGAAACCCTGCACGTTTTGGTGCTGCGGTATAATATTACACAAGTTTATTTATTGGCGGCCATACTTAGCGCAACCGGCGAAAAGAACCCGTTACTGGCCTGGCATATAAACATGCAAAGCCTTTTAAATGTGTTGGATGTTGCTAAAGAAGAAAATATTACTAAGGTTTACTGGCCCAGCAGCATTGCCGTTTTTGGTCCAAATTCACCAAAAATAAATACCCCGCAACATACCATTATTGAACCTTCAACTATTTACGGAATCAGTAAATATGCAGGGGAGCGTTGGTGCGACTATTACTGGCAACGCTACAAGGTTGATGTACGCAGCCTGCGTTATCCCGGCCTTATAAGTTACAAATCGCAACCGGGTGGGGGCACCACGGATTATGCTATCGAAATTTTTCACGATGCCGTTAAGAAAGGCGAATACACTTGTTTTTTAAGTGAGGATACCTATTTGCCAATGATGTATATGCCCGATGCAATCCGGGCAACTATTGACCTAATGCAGGCTGACCCGGGTGACATCAGCGTACGCTCGTCGTACAATTTGCAGGGAATGAGCTTTTCGCCAAAGGATATTGCCAATGAAATAAAGAAACACCTGCCGGATTTTAAAATAAACTATGAAATGGATAGCCGCCAGCAAATTGCGGACAGTTGGCCGCAAAGTATTGACGATGACGCAGCAAGAAGGGATTGGGGATGGAAGCCGGAATATGATTTAACCCGGATGACTGAAGACATGCTTGCAAATATTCAATAAGAAAATCAGATTTTCTTTGCCGCAAAAGAGAGGTTTAGTACTAAATCTCCCTTTGCTGTTTTTAGTTTTTCACTTCGGTTTGTTGGGTAAATTTTTAGATTTATTAATCTCCATCTCCGGAAACTGCCACGCAATATCGGCCACGGTTTTACTTTCTAAAATTTCTAACGAAGCATCCCTTACCTGTATCATTACTTTATTTAGCCCACAAAAGTCCTCATCGCAGTTTTTGCATTTTGAGTAAAAATGTAAACTTACGCAGGGTAATAAAGCAATGGGCCCATCAATTAACCGCATAATGGTAGCCAACCTAATTTTTTCAGGTGCATGCGCAAAACTGTATCCTCCCCCTTTACCTTTTTTACTGGCCAATATTCCTGCATTCTTTAATTGCAGGAGTATATTTTCTAAAAATTTTAATGGAATATTTTTTTTAACTGCTATTTCTGAGATCAATACCGGCGTCTCTCTTTTCTCCTGCGCCATATACATTAAGGCCTGGAAAGCATATTGTGTTTTCATTGATAACATAGGCTCAAAGTTAAAGGTTCTTAAATATGTGTGTCAGAATATAAGAACAGTCAATATTTTGATACATTGCATTAATTAAATAATCCATAAATGGATAATTCGCTTTTAAAATTTTTCTTATTCATTATTATCGTGTGCTTTGCCGGGATTTCAAGCATGGCTCAAATTAAAAAGCCAGGCCTTTTATTAGGCGGTAACCTGGTTTATAATATGCCCAAAGGTAATTTTGCCAACGATTATAAAAACGGTGTAGGCGCAGAAGTTTCTGCAGGTTTGGGTTATGGTAAAACTTATCTTGTTGGTACAATGGGCTATATGTATTTAATGGACAGGGGTACTTCAAATACTTCCAATACAACATATAAACCTTTTAAGATTGGTATCAGGCGTTACTTAATCGGCAAAAACCTTTTTATTAATGCTGATGTTGGAAAATTCTCTATAATATCTAAAGACAAAAACACCAAACCTTCCACTTATACCCACGGCTTTGGGGCAGGAATTAGATTATTGGGAATAGAGGCCGCATTGTATCGCGATAGTTGGAAAAACCCCAACCTGCCAGGCTTCTCAAATAGTTTACAATATAAACTTGGGTGGAATTTTACCCTGTAGCGTAATAAATTTTAAGGACTGCACTTTATAATCCCAACACATCCTGCATGGTAAAAAGGCCTTTTTTACCAGAGATAAATTCAGCCCCTAATACAGCGCCCCCTGCAAAACCAACCCGGTTGTGCGCTGTATGAATAATTTCAATATCATCAATTGCCGAAGTATACTTCACCTTATGTGTTCCAGGAGCAGGGTCCACTCTTTCGCTTATGATTTCCATTTCATCCGTTTTAGTGGCCGGATCGTTAACCCATGACTTTTTGCGTGATAAATGTTCAAGCACCTGCTCAGCCAATGTAATAGCCGTTCCACTCGGGGCATCCCTTTTTTGGGTATGATGTATTTCTTCCATTTTTACATCATAATCTTTGTAAGGTTCCATTAAAGTTGCCAGGTACTTATTCAGTTCAAAAAACAAGTTTACTCCAATACTATAATTACTGGCATACAATAAGGATCCATTCTTTTGTTCGCAATATTCCTTCACTTCGCTCCAGCTATCAAGCCACCCGGTTGATCCACTCACCACAGGTGTTCCTGCTTCCAGGCATCGTTTAATATTTTGTACAGCACTTGAAGGACCGGTAAATTCAATAGCGACATCAGCTTTGGATAAGTTTGCTGCATTTAGATCACCAGCATTGTCTAAATCTATTTTTAAAACAATTTCATGACCTTTTTGCAGGGCTACCTGTTCAATGGCTTTACCCATTTTACCATATCCTATTAAAGCTATTTTCATTTTTTTGTTTTTAAAATGGTGACCATCCTACTTTTATTTACCTAACCTCCAGCAAGCGATGAGCCGGCGATTTAAAAGCAAAAACAAGGCTTACACCTTTAGTATTTGAACCGGGACTGAATATTGGATTTACCCTCATGGAAAGATCATCGCTAACATCAAATTCCTTTAAATGCCCTGATACCGTAGCATCTACCACATTTAATCCCCAGGCTACCAAAGTATACAATATTGAATAATCGCGGTTGCGTCTGAATTCGTTTCTGTAAAATCGCAACGATTCGTTTGACAATACCTCGAGTTTGGGATCTATTTTTGGAAAGCTGGCTGTATCTAAGGCTATTCGTGTTTCGTAAGCAAACTTGCTTTTTTTATACCAACTGTTGTTATAAAAGTAAGTTCCTGCGGGGATACCGATTACCGCATACACCAAGGGGATTTTCCAGTACTGTTTGTTATAAGCCTGCCCCCATCCTGGAATAATTGCTGAACGCATGGTTGCTTTTCGGGGACTATGGGATGGTTTTATAACGGTATCCTTCAGTTGCTTATTGGCTGCCAATATTAAACCCTCGTTTTTTACAATAGTATCCATACTACTATTGTTGATACCAGTATCGGTTTGGCCAAATACCTGTTGAGTGGCAAATAAAAACAGGACAATAAAAATATTAAGAAAGCCCTTGATCATAATTAGCTGGCCGACACATTCATGAGTTCCAGTATTTTATTTAATTCCTGCAGCGAGTAATAGTCAATATTAATGCTGCCCGAACCTTTATTACTGTGTGCAAGCTTTACTTTAGTTGCAAAATGAGAAGCTAAATTATCTTCAATTCTTTTGTATGCCGGTGGCAGGTTCGACTTTACCGGAGTTTTAACAGGTTCCTCATCGTTCTTAAATATTTTTCTAACCAATTCTTCAGTAGCACGAACGCTAAGACCGTTTTTCTTGATTTCATTAAAAATATACAACTGCCTGTCAACAGTATCAACATTAATCAACGCCCTGGCATGTCCCATGCTAATCTGTCCATGACGAACAGCCAATTGAATATCGGGTGGTAATTTTAATAAACGTATATAATTGGTAACGGTGCTACGCTCCTTTCCCATTCGTTCGGCTACCTGCTCCTGCGTATAATTTAATTCATCCATCATCCGTTTGTAACTCAACGAAACCTCCATTGCATTAAGGTCTTCCCGCTGAAGGTTTTCCAATAATGCAAGCTCCAGAAGTTCCTTATCGTTTGCCTGGCGTACATAAGCAGGAATGTCTTTTAAACCCGCAAGTTTTGCTGCTCTATACCTACGTTCTCCACTAATTAACTGAAACTTATTATTGCTTAGTTGCGTAACGGTAATTGGCTGAATAATATCGTGCATTTTAATAGACGATACCAATTCAGTCATGGCTTGTTCATCAAAATCCCGTCGCGGTTGCTTTGGGTTTATTTGAATATTTTCAAGCTTAATTCTATTTATTCCCGTAGCTGTTTCCACTACCGGCGTTTTTAAAGTACCCGCAGTAGTTTTTAAATCAGAATCTATATTCTGCAAAAGGCTCCTGATACCTTTTCCTAATGCGTCTTTTTTATTTGCTGTGTTCATTTTTCTAAAAAAAAATTTCCGGTTTTTTTAACCGGTGTGTTGGGCGGATGAGCTGCCTTAATATCAATTTTTACCTTCTTGATATCAACTACTACTCCAGTATACGCTCTTCCTGTTTAATGCGGGTCATATCATTTTTCTGCAAAACCTCTTTTGCAAGATTTAAGTAATTTACAGCGCCCTTACTATCGGAATCGTATAAAATAACCGGTTTGCCAAAACTGGGCGCTTCACTTAAACGGGTATTTCTATGAATGATGGTACTAAATACCATATCGTCAAAATGCCTTCTAACCTCGCTTACTACCTGGTTGCAAAGCCGTAATCTTCCGTCATACATCGTCATTAAAATACCTTCAATCTGCAATTCTGGGTTTAACCTGTTTTGCACAATCTTAATGGTGTTCAGCAATTTGCCAAGCCCTTCCAATGCAAAAAATTCACACTGAACAGGTACAATTACGCTATCAGCCGCCACCAGCGCATTAACGGTAATCAAACCAAGCGAAGGCGAACAATCAACCACAATAAAATCATATTTATCTTTCACTGCTTCCAGCAAATTCTTCATCACCAACTCCCGGTTAGGGTAATTAATCATTTCAATTTCGGCGCCCACCAAATCAATATGCGACGGAATAACATCCAGGTTTGGAATTTCTGTTTTTAAAATAACATCTTGCGACGAGGCATTATTTACCATACAATCGTAAAGACTGTTGGTAACATTATGCAGGTCGAAACCCACACCTGTTGTACTATTTGCCTGTGGGTCGGCATCAACAAGCAATGTTTTAAATTCTAGCACAGCAAGGCTTGCTGCCAGGTTAATTGCTGTGGTTGTTTTGCCCACACCGCCTTTTTGATTTGCAACACCAATTATTCTACCCATGTAAATTATTTCTGATCTTTTTTAAACTGATATCCGAAGTTGTATTCAAAATTCATAAACCTAAATGCTAAAAATAAAATAGTTTTTTAGCCAGCCCCATCGTTTCAATGATACATTGTTGTGTCACTCACTTGTACCATTGTACCTTTATTCAGCTATCATAAACCTACAGTAAAGCTTACCAAACTACTTCTACAAAACAATAGTTTCACCAATTTCAGGCAATAGTAACGTTTTTCCGGCAGCCTTAAAATCGTCATGCGCTTTCTCTGCATCAATTTTTATCAAATCAAAGGTGTTGTAATGTACACCCACCACAACGTGGCATTTTATAAACTCGGCCGCATGAATGGCATCCTCCACTCCCATAGTATAATTATCGCCAATGGGCAAAATGGAAAAATTTAATTCAGCCCACCGGGGAATTAATTGCATATCAAGGGTTAAAGCTGTATCACCGCTAAAGTAAAAATTGCGCTTTGGGGTTTCAAATACAAATCCCATCGGGTTTCCTCCATACGATCCATCAGGTAAACTACTGCTATGCTGGGCTACTACACACTTAACGGTGCCAAAATCAAAATGCCATTTACCGCCTGTATTCATCCCATGCACATTAATTACACCCTGCTTTGTTAACCATTCCACCACTTCAAAACTGCTCACCACTAAGGCATTGGTTCGTTTTGCTATACTAACACAATCCGCTATATGATCCATGTGCCCATGGCTTACAAATATATAGTCGGCCTCAATTTCTTCAATTTTAATATGTTTCGCTAATTCATTAGGGGTTATAAAGGGGTCAAAAAGAATTTTTTTACCATTTATCACCACCGAAATACAAGATTGCCCATAATAAGTTAGCTCCATACATAAAAGTATTTCAATCAACTAATGAATGATAACAGATAAGTTTTGCTTCACAGTTTATAATTGGCGCCAAAAATACAGTATCCAAAAACAATATCATTCTTTTAAGGTTATTAGAAAGATGCAAGTTTTCAACATAAAGCTAAAAAATCATAAACTTCAATTAATTAAGTTGGTTTTACTTTGTAAAAATTAAATTTATGCGCAACAGGTCAGGTTGGTGGATCATTGTAATTGTAATGCTTTTGTTAGACCTATATGTTTTCCAGGTAGTTAAAGCCTTAACCAGTAATACAACTGAGAAAACAAAAATAATTGTTTACAGCATTTACTGGACTATTTCGATTGCTGCTGCCACTATTATTTTTATACTGCCTTATATCAACTTTGAAGCCTGGCCAAAAAGTGCCCGCACCTATATTTTCGCTACTATTTTAGGATTGTTTTTTGCAAAATTAACTGCCTCAGTGTTTTTTCTTGTTGATGATTTCAGGCGAGTGATCATGTGGATTATGGGCAAAATCTCTCCCGCAATGGGCGCCCGGTATGCAGGCGATAGCAGTAGCTTTATTTCCCGGTCAGCATTTTTAAGCTGGTTAGGAGTAGGTATTGGAGGCGGCCTTTTTGCCACCTTGATTTATGGCTTTACAAACAAATACAATTATCATATAAAAAAAGTTCAACTTGCTTTTAACAACCTGCCTGCCTCCTTTAAAGGATTGAAAATTGTACAGATCAGCGACATACATTCGGGTAGTTTTACCGATAAGAAAGCTGTTGAAAAAGGAATTGAGAAAATTTTAGCACTTAAGCCCGACGTTATTTTATTTACCGGTGACCTGGTAAATGATCGTGCTACTGAAATGCAGGATTATAAAGATATTTTTAAAAAGCTCAGTGCACCAATGGGTGTATTCAGCACTTTAGGCAACCACGATTATGGCGACTATGCCGCCTGGGATTCCGCTGAAGCTAAAATGGCCAACCTGCAGGATTTAAAAAATGTGCATGCGCAAATGGGCTGGCGGTTGTTAATGAACGAACATGTACCACTTGAAAAAAATGGCGATACCATTGGTTTACTCGGAATTGAAAACTGGAGTGCGTTGGCAAGGTTTCCAAAACATGGACGAATGGACTTAGCCTACGAGGGGGCAGAAAAATACCCTTTTAAAATATTAATGAGCCACGACCCCACCCATTGGGATGCACAGGTTAGACCTGAATATGGTGATATTGACCTTACCCTTGCAGGGCATACACATGGAATGCAGTTTGGCCTGGAAAACCCATATTTTAAATGGAGCCCGGTAAAATGGGTTTATAAACAATGGGCTGGTTTATATGAAGAAGGCAACCAAAAACTATATGTAAATCGTGGTTACGGTTTTATTGGTTATCCTGGCCGGGTTGGTATTATGCCGGAAATAACAGAGATTACCTTAACCTAAAATTCAGCAATAAAGTAGTATAGTAATATAATTTTCTAAAATGACCCATAACCTACAAAAGCAGAAGGGTGCGACGCAACGATGATTCATTGATTTACTAAAGCTGGTAACCAAAATTTTTAAAACCGTGTTTATATGTTAGGAACTGTTTTATTATAAAAATATTAGCTATTTTTTTTGACTGAAAAAATTTGATTTGGCATGAGAATTGAAATTGCGTTGTAAACATATCTCACATGAAAAAACTATTCTTCTCAGCATTAGCATTAATTGCAATCAGTACGGTAGTAACCGCACAAGGTATTAAGTTTGGCATTAAGGTAGGAGCCAATATGGATAAGGTTACAGGGCAGTCGTTTAAAGATGAATACGACCTGGGCTATCACCTCGGTGCATTTAGCGAAATCGGGTTATCGAAAAACTTTGGTATACAGCCAGAGGTTTTATTTAACCAGGTTAATACAAAGCGTACATCAGGCTTTAACCAGATTTACAATCAAAATAACGCGAATCCGAGTGAAATTAAATTGAAATATTTATCCATCCCCGTTTTACTAAAATATGATGTCAGCCCTTTTTTATCGCTCAACCTCGGACCTCAATTTGGTATTTTGATTGACGACCAGGAAAACTTATTTGATAACGGTCGTAATGCTTTTAAAAAGGGCGATTTAGCTGCGGTAGCAGGTGCTACTTTAAATATTAGTTCTTTCAGAATTTATGGAAGATATAATATTGGCTTATCTAACATCAACGATATTGACAATAAGGATCAGTGGAAAAGCCAGCAAATTCAATTGGGCTTAGGAGTTAAATTATAATATCTTCGTTTCCAATTTTTAAGAGCCTCTCTTTTGGAGAGGTTTTTTTATGCCACTTTGTTAGTGTAAATCAAAACTATAGCTGTGGCATTAATATTGACCCTAGTAGGGTTTACCAACATAAAATTAATTTATGCTGGTTGCAGTGACATTTTGTCCAGTAAAAGATAAATATGAATTTAAACGACATTTTTTTTAGGCCTGAAGACGATACTGATTTTATACCCATCATACCCTTAAATGAACACGAAAGTGATAGCGATAAAATAACAGAAGTACCAGATGATTTACCTGTATTACCCTTAAGAAACACGGTTTTATTTCCAGGTGTGGTTTTGCCTATTACTGTTGGTAGAGATAAAAGCATTAAAGCCGTAAACGATGCCTATAAAACCAATAAACTTATTGGTGTACTCGCACAAATTGACAGTTCCATTGAAGATCCTGAAATAAAAGATTTATGTAAAATTGGAACCATAGCAAAAATTGTAAAACTTATTAAAATGCCTGATGGTGGAACCACCATTATTATTCAAGGTAAAAAACGGTTTAAATTATTGGAGATCACTACAGAAGATCCTTACTTTAAAGCATCGGTTCAACTTTTTGATGAAGATGTTATACCACAGGATGAAGATTTTGCAGCTTATGTAAGCAATATAAAAGATCTGGCTTCGCAGATAGTTCAAATGTCGCCCAACCTTCCAACAGAAGCCTCTATAATTTTAAAGAATATAGAAAATCCTTCTTTCCTTATCAATTTTGTAAGCAGCAACCTAAACAGTGATATAGCTGAAAAGCAACGCTTACTCGAAATTGATGAAGTGAAAACCCGGGCTGAAGAACTGATGCAAATCCTGCAGAAAGAATTACAGTTTGCTGAGTTAAAAAACAAGGTTAACAATAAAACCCGCACCGAGCTGGACAAGCAGCAACGGGATTACTTTTTACAACAACAGTTAAAGAGCATTAAGGAAGAGTTGGGTGGCGATATAAACGATAGAGAGATTGCTGAAATGAAGAAAAAGGCTGAGGGTAAAAAGTGGTCGCAGGCTGCAAAAACTATGTTTAAATCCGGGATCGAAAAATTGGAGCGCATGCACCCAAGCACACCGGATTTTTCGGTGGTATACAACCACCTGGACCTGATGCTGGATTTGCCCTGGGATGAATATACCAACGACAGCTACGATTTAAAAAAGGCTAAGGAAGTTTTAGATAACGATCATTATGGTATGACCAAAATTAAAGAACGCATTCTTGAATATTTGGCGGTACTTAAATTGAAAGGCGATATGAAAAGCCCTATTTTATGTTTTATCGGCCCCCCGGGCATTGGTAAAACATCGTTAGGTCGTAGTATAGCTAACGCTGTTGCGCGTAAATATGTAAGAGTAAGTTTAGGTGGCCTGCACGATGAAAGTGAAATACGAGGGCATCGTAAAACTTATATTGGCGCCATGCCGGGCCGCATATTGCAAAGCATTCGTAAAGTTAAGAGCAGCAATCCTGTAATGATATTGGATGAAATTGATAAGATTGGAAACGACCATCGTGGCGATCCCAGCAGCGCGTTACTGGAGGTTTTGGACCCCGAACAAAATCATACTTTTTACGATAATTACCTTGAGCTGGAATATGACCTGAGCAAGGTATTATTTATTGCAACAGCAAATAACATTAACCAGATACAGCCTGCTTTAAGAGATCGCCTTGAAATTATTGACCTTAGTGGTTATGCTATTGAAGAGAAAGTTGAAATTGCCAAACGCCACCTGGTGCCCAAGCAATTTGAAGCGCACGGTTTAAAAAATGGAAAATTTAAAATTTCGGATAAGGTTTTAGAAAAGATTATTGAAAGTTACACCAGGGAAAGTGGTGTTCGTGAGTTAGACCGCCAACTGGCATCTATTATGCGTTTTATGGCTAAAGAAATGGCCATAAAAGGAAAGGTAAAACCTGCTCTTGCGGTAACTGATATAGAGAAAATTCTGGGATCGTATAAATACAGCAACGAGATTTACAAAACCGCAAACATGGCCGGGGTGGCTGTTGGCCTTGCCTGGACTTATGTTGGAGGCGATATTCTTTTTATTGAAACCATTTTGAGCGAAGGAAAGCCTGATTTAAAACTTACAGGAAACCTTGGCAATGTAATGAAGGAAAGTGCATCAACAGCACTCAGTTACTTAACCGCAAATGCACGTAAGTTTGGAATTGACCCGGAACTATTCAATAAAAAAATGATCCACGTACACGTGCCTGAAGGAGCTGTTCCAAAAGATGGTCCTAGTGCAGGTATAACCATGCTTACCTCGTTAACCAGTGCATTTACAGGCAGGCGTGTAAAACCTTACCTTGCCATGACGGGTGAAATTACCCTTAGGGGCCAGGTATTGCCTGTTGGTGGTATTAAGGAAAAAGTGCTGGCAGCCAAGCGTGCAGGACTTAAAGAAATTATTTTATGCTGGCAAAACGAGAAAGACGTAAAAGAAATTGAAAGCAATTTTATAAAAGGTGTAGACTTTCATTATGTAAAAACAATGCAGCAGGTACTTGATTTGGCTCTGGTTTAAAAATTTTAAAAACAAAACCTTTTAATGCTGCTGAACGTATTTAATTATAGTTTCTCATTTCATATTAAGTTTTATCCTCCGTTAATTAACGGGGGATTTTTTTTTGAGCAGGCAGTATAAATTAATTGAGCTTATGTTGCGTCGCACTCTTGTACTGTATAAGAATATTCAACAATGCACTCAAACCCGATTATTAATTTGAGTTTGATTCATCAATTTCCTTTCGAACATTATAAGATAGATTTCCCACCTTGCGTACAATTGACAATAATTTTTCGAGGCCTACACCTAAATGATATGCCCACCAGATAATTTCACCCGGTTCATTCACATCAATTTTACTTCGGTCGGAAGGCAACTTAATCCTAAGGTCATTGCTCATAATTGAAAATACGAAAATTTGAGGTGTGGAGATGAATAGGTTACGGGGAAAATGAAATTATATTATAAATGATTTACCAATAGTAAAACACTCAAACATACCCTTAAAATGCATGGATAATTTTCAAACATATGGCAAGGTAATTTGTAGTAATACGAAATTTAGCACCAGGTCTTTTAGAAACTGATCATATATAAATCAACTGTACAAGTGAGTGACACAACCGGAGATGAAAATAGACATGATGCCGGTTAACCTATAATTTAAGTATATAAGTTATAAATTGTGCACGTAGTAATGGTCTGAATTTTATACCTGAATTTTACTGTTTTAAAACATTATATAAAAAATAGTTTTGCAAGCTAACACCCCAAATTTCAAGAGACCTGAAAAAAATCGACAGGCATTTAGATTAAAATTTAAGTATTTGCCTCTTTATGCCCGGTTTATACTCAATAATTTTATTGATGAGTTTGTTATTGAGTCCATAAAAATGGCGCAGGAACTAGATGTGCCTGTTTTAAAGTATTACGATCATTTATCTAAGGAGGATATGAAAAAAATATCCACTTTAAGTACTAGTGAATTATTAGGATATTTAGCCGACGATAAAGCTGAAATACAAATAGATGAAGCTGTAAAAAGATGGATGAATAACCAGTTACCAAAAGTTGAAAAAGACCAGGTTGTGGCTGAGGACATCACTCTTATAAGCTATATCAGAAAGCAGGCTCTTCTACGTTTTCTCCCGCAATATACATGCGAACAGACCATTATGTTTGCGATTATAACTGAAATAGACCAATATATTTCTGCATTAGAAACAGCATCCATAAACACCTTTAGTAGGTTAATGGAAACGCGCATCAATGAACAGTTGATGTTTATTGAGAAGATTAACAACACCTCGCCCGGTGTTATTTATGTATACGACCTGGAAAAAAATACTATTCTATATAGTAACTGGAAAATAAAAGATGTTCTTGGATATAAGATTGAAGAATTAAACAAAATAGGTGATAGTTTATTAAGTTATTTGCAGCATCCTGATGATATTGAAAAGGTAAATGAACACTTTGTTTTGTTTGAAACAGCAGAAGATAATGAGATTAGAACGATCACACACAGAATGCTACATAAAAACGGAACCTACAGGTGGATAAAAAACTTTGAATCAATCTTTAAAAGAAATACGGAAGGCAAGCCTACGCAGATCATTGGAATTAGCCTGGATGTTGATGGGGAAATGAAAATATCGGAGCAGTTATTAAGGAGTGAGGAGCAGTTATTACAGGCTCAGGAGTTGGCAGGTATTGGAAGTTTTGAATGGAATCTAAATACCCTTAAAGGATCCATTACACCCCAGATTTATAAAATACTGGAGCTGGATGATTTGGACGACATGAATAATTTTGCCCTGCATATAAACC
Organism: Chitinophagales bacterium; assembly: GCA_038256825.1. Lineage (GTDB taxonomy): Bacteria > Bacteroidota > Bacteroidia > Chitinophagales > Chitinophagaceae > Segetibacter. Next base: position 13,624 of record JBBSJX010000002.1, on the reverse strand, counting down.
CGGCAGATAGTGAGCGGGTTAGGGATATCACTAAAGTAGCTACTGAAAATAAATCTATTTACGATTATGAGTGCAGGTATTTGACTAAGTCGGGTGAAAAAACCATTTGGGCCAGAGGTGATGTGAGCCTATTAAATGGCAACTTAATAGTAAAGGGAACTATAATGGATGTTTCGGAGCGTTATAAAATGGTGAAGCGCCTGCAGGAAAGTGAAGAATTATATAAAGAAGCCCAGGCACTAACACATATAGGCAACTGGACGTGGAATATTAAAAAAAATAAAATCACCTGGTCAGATGAATTATTCAGGATTTACGACATGGAACCGCAATCCGAAGAAATTACCATGGAGAAATTCCAGTCACACATTCACCCCGATGACAGGGAAATGCGTTTGAAACAAATTGAAGATGAACTTAATACCATGCAACCCAGTGAGTACTTTTTTAGAATAATATCAGATAAAAACAAGGTTAAAACATTGCACGGTATAAGCGAAATAAAGGCGGATAGAAATGGCAAGCCCATTAAAATGTTTGGCACTGTACAAGATGTAACAGAACAAAAACTTATTGAAAAGGAATTAGCGGAGCAGGAACATTTTATCAAGCATATAGCAGAGGCCTCACCTACTATACTTTACCTATACGACCTGGAAGAAAAGCGGTTTTTATATATTAACAAGGAGGTTAAAGAAGTAATGGGTTACGAGCCTGAAGAAATATTGGAAATAGGTGCCGACTCTTCCAAAATGTTTATACACCCCGATGATGATATAAAGTCGCAAGATAAATATGTAAAATATGCTCATGCCGGAGGCTCAACCATAATGCACCAATTTGAAGGACGGGTAAAACATAAAAATAATAATTGGAAATGGCTACTTACCAGGGAAATTGTTTTTAAAAGAGACGAACAAGGCAAGGCATTACAGGTACTTGGTTCCGCTTTGGACATTACGGATCGTAAGGAAATGGAACAGGCACTTAAGTATAAAACACTTCAGTTGCAGCAATCAAACTCAAGCCTAGAAGAGTTTGCACATATTGCCAGCCATGACCTGCAGGAACCTTTAAGAAAAATTTCAACCTTTGGGGATAGGTTAATTACTTCCAATAAAGAAAATTTATCCGAAGACGGTTTACGCTACCTGGAAAAAATTGTATTGTCCACCAAAAGAATGCAGCAGTTAATTAACGACATTCTTTCTATATCACTTTTATCGGGAATAAAGGTTTTTGAACAATATGACTTAAATAAACTTTTAGAGGAAGTATTACAAACACTTGAATTTAAAATAGACATTACGCATACCAGAATTGATATAGATCCTTTACCTGAATTAAAAATAATTCCTTCACAATTCAGGCAATTATTTCAGAACCTGTTAAGTAATTCTATTAAGTTTTCAAAACCTGGAATTAGCCCAAAAATAAAAATAACCTCTCAAATTATTCAAAAATCAGAAGTAATTAAATACAAACTTCAGAACGCATCTCAGTATATAAAAATTACTGTAGAGGATAACGGTATTGGATTTGAAGATTATTATGCTGATCAAATATTTGCCATTTTTCAACGATTAAATGGCCGGTCGGAGTATGAAGGAACCGGGATTGGATTAGCTATATGCAAAAAAATTGTGGAAAATCATGGAGGAATAATATTCGCTATTGGTGAGGTAAATGAAGGAGCGGCATTTACCATAGTATTACCAGATGTATCCTAAGCTATTTTTTTAATCAAACTACATCAATAAAAAAACGGCTCAGCTTTTATAAAATTTATAACTGCTGAACCGTTTAAAATTATTAATCAAATTCAATTATGATACGCCAAATGGTGCAACCAACGCCAGCACTTCTGCGGCAGTTAATGGTTCATCAAAAGCTTCGGAAGCTGCATTTGCAGAAATTGCCTGGCCATTAATATTGGTAATTACAATACCAGCCTGTGTAACATTATCTTCACGAACATAATTACCATTTACAGCTGCAATACCGGTATCGTTTGCACCGGTAATATAGGGCTTTATAGTGGGAGCTTGTCCGTTCATTCTTCGCATATATCTAATTTTAGCAGCATGTCTTGCCTCTACAGCATGTATACCTAAGGCTGCTGTTAAATATACCTTCTGACCAAGTAATTCACCTGCACGTCCTTTGTATGCCCTTACACCGGTATCTTCTAAAACCTGTGCAACAGCAAGAAAAGTAGCATAGCTTGTAAATACAGTTGGAAAAGTTCCCCCAGCTGTAAAATCATAAGCTGCTTTTTCTGCAACGGGTGTTGCTCCGGCCCCGGTAATAACGGTCTTTAAAAAGTCAACGTGCTTTTTTTCGCTATCGCGAATAGTATCAATTGCAGTTTTGTCAGCACCCGCTGGAATGGGAGCTAAACTAGATCCCATTTTGTAAAAATTGTATTCAAAATGTTCTAATGTTAAAGCATATTGAAGTACAGCTACAACTCCTGAAGGAACTGTTTGACCATAAGCTTTATTAAGCATAGATCCTATTCCTAATGGTGCAGCAACAATAGCAACTTTGGAACCAATTCGAAAGAAATCTTTCATTGCTTTTCTGCGGGGACTGATACGTTCGTATATATCTCCGTCAACTTTTTCTATTTCGTCTAATATGTTTACGATATTCATAATATTAAGTTTATCCGGTTGGTAAATTGCTTGCGTTTATTTTGGTTTTAATGTAAGTACCCGCTATGGCCAATACTTCAGCCGGTGTGCGTGATATATTTACTGAAGAGGCGTCAACCTGGTCGCCTAAAAATGTGTTAGCAGAAATCAACTCACGTATTAATGCCGCATGTCTGGCTTCAACTGAAACAATTTTTCCGGCAAGTAATAAGTAGTTAGCATCTTTAATTAAGTATCCGGCTCCGTCGTACGCACTTACGCCAAGATCCTCAAATGCCATTGCTGTACCTAATACACTGGCACGGCTCGCAAAATTGATTGAACTAAAGTCAACTTCTAAAGCTGGGATAGCACTACCACCTAAAGCATTTTTAAAAAATTCACGATGCGCAATTTCATGGTCGCGAATGTCCTTTAAAAAAATGGTTTCTTCGGCTGATATCCCTGAATATGGTGTACTGATTACCTGGATATAAAAGGCTGCTTCCAACTGCTCCAAAGCGTATGCATAATTTAATATTCCAATGTCGCCACTACCCAAATCAGTGCCATTATTGTCATCATTTTTATTGCAGGCAGCTAAAAATGCTACTCCTGTTGCAGCACCTGCAAAGCCAAGGAATTTTCGACGGGATACCTGAGCGCTACCAGCATCCTTTGCAACTGGCATTTCCATTTCTGTAGTTTTTTCTTTTGTCATGATGATATTTTTTTATTGAATTAATTCCGGTAGGCAGTTTAATTTAATTAATACCTATCATGACATACGACTAAAGATTAGATGGAGTTTTAAAATTTATTTATTTTATGTTTTAAAATGGTTTAAGTACTATATAATAAAAGAAAAAAAAAGAAATGAAATAGTATAATTATAAGGAAATTATTGAAGCAGTTTTTGCTGCAACATATTCAATAGTACAAGAGTGCGACGCAAGGATGATGAGGTGAATTATAATGGCCGTACCATAAAATTAAATTACCAGGAATGGTTAAATTATTATCAGGAAAGCTTTTCAAGACATTTTTTTAAATCAATTGGATTTTTAAAAATACCAGCAAATAAATCACCTTTTTCTTTTAGACGATCACCGATGTTATATATATTAAAATCAGAAGGATGCAATCCTTTTTTTACTTCTTCCCATAGCAATGGAGTGGAAATAGTAGCACCTTTTTTAGGACGAAGGCTGTAAACCGAAGCAATGGTTTGCCCCCGCCTGTTTTGCAAATAATCCATGTAAATCTGGTTCTTCTTTCGCTTCGCTAAACTTCTTTCCAGGGTAGTAATTTCAGGAAGCGCTTCGTTTACAAGCATGCAAATTAAACAGGCAAAATCTTTTACCTGTTCGTAAGTATATTTTTTACCGGTAGGTATATAAATATGCAATCCAGAAGCACCGGAAGTTTTGCAATACCCGGTAGCCCCTGCCCTATCTAAAATATTTTTTACTGCATTTGCAGCTTCAATAACGTCTTCAAAAGTATTTTTTTCAGAAGGGTCAATATCAATCATTAAATAGTCAGGGTAATCGAGTTTTTGCGTGGTTGAATGCCATGGATTAATTTCGATACAACCCAGGTTTACCATGTATAATAAGGTTGCCTTGTTATTGCATAACAGGTAATCAATATCTTTTTTAGTTGAATCGGAATATACTTTAATGCTCTTTACCCACGATGGTGCATTTTCCCCTGCATCCTTATGAAAAAATCCTTTTGAATTAATTCCATTAGGTGTACGAAACAATGACTCCGGACGATTTTTTAGATAAGGCAAAATATAATCGGCTACGCTATCATAGTAATCAATCACATCTCCTTTTGTTATGTTCTCGCCAGGAAAAAATATTTTCGTTCTATTGGTTGTCTTTAATTTGTTTCTACCAAAGGTGTATGTTTTTTCATTTTCGTTTTTTATAACGTCTTTATTTTTAACAGGTAATTTGGATTTTTTTTCTGCTGATTTTTCAGATTTTTTTACGGATGATTTTGCCATTGTTGCTACAGTTTTTTCAGGTGGTGCAATTGGTTCATTACTTTTATTAACCTCTTCAATATCCTTATCTGTTCGCAGTCTTAAAAAAATAGGATGACGCATTTTACCATCGTTGGTCCACTCTGTAAACTTTAGTTCTGCTATATATTTAGGCTGTACCCAGGTTACAGGCATATTGGTTTTTACACGTTCATCAAAGGGTGAATTTTCGCGGATAATAGAAACTAATTTTGCATGAAGTTCTTTTAATAAACCTTCATTAAATCCGGAGCCGGTGTGGCCAACGTATTCATATTTGTCTTTGTTTTTTATAGCTAAAACCAATGCACCAAAATACTTTCTGCTGTTTCGTGGTTTTGTAAAACCAACTATAATGGCTTCGCCGGATTTGTGGTGTTTTATTTTCAACCATTCATTGGTACGCTTCCCTGCATAATAATGGCTATCCATTTTCTTAGCCATTATTCCTTCCAGATTCTTTTGTTTACTAACTTCAAAAAAATCTTCTCCACGCTCAATTACATGATCCGAATATTTTATGATGGGATTTTCTTTTAGAAAGTTTTGTAACAATTCTTTACGATTAATTAATGGCAAATCATATAATTGTTTTCCATTTAATTCAAGCAAATCAAAAACATAATATTGCAAAGGGTATTGTGTATTATCGGCATAGTGTTGCAATTTTTGAAAGCTTGGATTTCCTTCTTCATCCAGCACAACAATTTCTCCATCCAATACTGCAGATATTTTTATTTTATTCAATTCCTCCGCAAGCAAAGGATAAGCATTTAGAAAGGAGTTTCCATTACGTGAATATAATAATGTATCGGAATTTCCTACTTCGGCAATTGCGCGGTAACCATCCCATTTAATTTCAAAAAGCCACGAAGCATCAGTAAAGGATTCATCGGTTTCCTTTGCCAGCATGGCCGGTGTATATTTCGCTATTTTTTTTTCTATAACAGCTTTTTGAATGGTCGGCTTAATTTGCGGAACTACTTTTTTTTTTCGTTCTTATCCGAAAGCCATTTATTTATCGGGGAATTTTTTGGAGTAAATGCTTCGCTGTCATAATCGCCATCAACAGCATATTTATCTCTATGTTTTATAAGGAGCCAGCTATTTTCTTCTTTACCTTTTAATTTTACAAGGGCAAATTCACCTTTCAGTTTTTGGCCCTTCATATTAATTTTTATACTTCCTTCCTTTAACTCGGACAATAATTTTTTCTCATAAGTTTTAGGGTCTTCTATTTCCAAAGGAGTATAGGTTCCCTTATCCCATATTTCAACAATGCCGGCACCATAATTTCCTTCGGGAATAATTCCTTTAAAATCTTTATAATCATAAGGATGGTCTTCAACCATCATTGCCAATCTTTTATCCGCCGGGTTTAAAGAAGGACCTTTTGGAACTGCCCAGCTTTTTAAAACGCCATCCATTTCCAATCTAAAATCATAATGAAGCCTGGAAGCTTTATGCCGCTGAATTACAAAAATCAATTCTTTTCCTGCGCCTTTTTCCTGCTTTCCATCTGGCTCAGGTGTGGCATTAAATTTCCTTTTGGTTTTGTATTTGGCTAAGCTCATCTTTTATTTTAGTTACATAATTCTTTATCGTAAATAGTTAGTTAAGAAGCTTTCTTCTTTTTTGATGGGGTTGAACTCAGGCTTGCTTTTAATTGCGACATGAGATCTTCTTTTGCACTATGTACTACCGTCATTTTAGGCTTTGTTATTTTCTCACCTTTCGATTTTGCTTTAATCAGTGCCAATAATTGTTCGGTATAAGTATCCTTGTAACCTGTAATATCAAACTCACCTGAAAGCTGGTTGATTAATGATATTGCCATATCCAGTTCACCTTTTTTAATATTGGCTTTCTCAGGCAAATGCAATTCCGAATAATCTCTTATTTCTTCAGCAAAACGAATGCGGTTTAATACAATCACATCCTCCGATGGTTTTAATATAGCCAGGCCTTCTTTATTTCGCATAACAAAAGTGGCTATTCCAACTTTACCTGTTTTTTTAAGCGCTTCCCTTAATAAAGCGTAAGGTCGCACCCCCGATTTATCGGGTTCCAGGTAATAAGGTGTTTCGTAATAAATGCTATCAATTTCCTTTGCATCAATAAAATCCGAAATATTAATCGTTTTTGTTTTTTCAGCATTGGCGCTTTCAAAATCTTTATCATTTAAAATAATATAATCGTCGTCCATCTTATATCCCTTCACAATTTGCTCCCACGTAACTTCTTTCCCCGATTTTTCGTTTATACGTTTATACTTAATTTTTGAATGGTCACCTTTGTCAAGCATATCAAGGCTAATTTCACTTCTTTGTGTTGCACTATATAATTTCACCGGAATGTTTACCAAACCAAATCCAATCGCCCCAGTCCAAATAGGTCTCATAAAATAAAAAGTTTAATGGTTATTTTGTATGTTGCCAGCTTCTGTTTTTCATAGCATCATCGTTGTGTCACTCACTTGTACTTTAATTTATATAGCAGCAGATCTTACACATTAAATAATTAAATAACCCACATAAATAATTAAAAAAAAGTAAACTCTGATTACATACTATGTTCTTAACCTTTTTGATATTTAGCCATTAATAATTTCACCGCCATTGGGATGTAAAACCTGCCCGGTTATATACGACGAATCGTTACTTGCTAAAAATAAATAAGAAGGGGCCACTTCTGCGGGCTCACCTGCTCGTTTCATAGGAACGTCACTTCCATGCTTCGCAACTTTTTTCTTATCAAAACTCGATGCAATTAAAGGTGTCCAGATAGGGCCCGGTGCTACTGCATTTACCCTAATTCCCTTATCAACCAGGTTCGACGATAAACTACGGGTAAACGATACAATGGCCCCTTTGGTTGAAGCATAATCAATTAAAGTATTACTGCCCCTATATGCAGTAACTGAAGTGCTATTAATAATACAACTGCCTTTCACCATATGTGGCAGGGCAGCCTTAGTAATCCAGAACATCGAAAATATATTGGTTGCAAAGGTTTGCATTAACTGCTCAGTTGAAATATCCATTAATGATTTACTTTCAAAATGAATGGCAGCATTATTTACCAGTATATCTATCCTACCCATTTTTTTTATAACCTTATCAACAGCCTTGTTGCATACTTTTTCTTTTGTTATATCCCCAGGTATTAGTAAACACCGTCTTCCATAAACTTCTTCAATTTGCCTGCGCGTATCTTCTGCATCTTCATGTTCATTTAAATACATTATGGCAACATCAGCACCTTCTTTTGCAAACAGTATGGATACTGCTTTTCCTATACCACTATCACCTCCGGTTACAAAGGCAACCTTCCCTATAAGTTTATCACTGCCTTTTTCGTCTTTTCTGTCCGTAACCGGCACAGGCTTCATCTTTCTTTCCAGCCCCGGCCTTTTCTGCGCCTGGGGAGGTCTCATAGGTTTTTTATCTCCACCTTTCTGCATAAATGAATTTATTATTTTTGTGTAAAAGGATTATGCCGTCAACTATTTAGAATACAGGGTGTTCGGTAATAGAGAGCTATATTGAAACGAGGAAAAGAGTCTACAAAGATTAAAACAGGACTTTTATTTTTATTTATAACCCATATTTAAACAGTTCTTGCGAAAATATAATTTGATTGAAAACATAATTGAGTATGCATAAAATGGCATGATTTTATCAATCTTTATAAACTATCTTGTAATAGCCAACATTTTAAAAAAAACCTAAATTTTTTGTAATGACACATCCAACCACCATGCTCGACAATTTAATGGCAGTAGAAGATTTTAGTACACTACCGGCTGATGAAAAATCATCAGCAAACAATTTAATTAATATGGCCCTGGGCACTGATGATGACGACGATGATGATGACGATGATATAGACCTGGATGACGATGACGATATTTTAGTAGAAGAAGAAGTAGAAGCTGAGCCAGATGAAGATCTTACTAAAGATGAGGACCTGGATTTAGATGAGGATGATGATGACGACGATGACGATGATGAAATTTAGAAATATTTATTCAACAAAATAAAAATCCAGGGCCGCAGTAGCAGTCCTGGATTTTTGTTTACTATTAAAACCTACAATGTCTACAGGCAAAAAAAACCAGCTCAAAAATTTTTGAACTGGTTTAACATATAATAACCTTTCAACAAAAGCCAATTAATTTTCTTGCTCAGCCTCTTCGTTAATATTATTTTCTGCTATCTCTGTCAGCAATAGGTCTGTATCTTTTTCTTCCTGTAAAGTTTGGCCTAAAAGATTTTTTGCCTCCATTTTACCTAAGGTTGCTGCCAATTGGGCCAATCCACCGTAAGTTGCAATTTCGTAGTGTTCAACTTTTTGAGCTGCCATAATTAAAGCAACGTCACGCGTTAGTGAACCTTTTTCTGTTTCTTCTATAATGCCTTCCGACTCTTTAATTAACCCATCCATAGCATCGCATTTTTTAGCCTGGGCTTTTTTACCCATAACTTCAAATACCTGCTCCAACCTTGTTACTTGCTCTTTGGTTACCGCTAAATGGTCAGCAAAGGCTTGTTTTAGTTTATCAGTTGTAGCAGCTTTTTGCATTTTTGGTAACGCCTTTGTAAGGGCCTTCTCTGCCCAGTAAATATCTTTTAAACCATCAATAAAAAACTTTTCAAGTAAACCGGATTCAGCGGCAATTTTTCCATTACTTTTTGAGGTAGAAGAATCTTTGCTTGAGTCTGCGGAAGATTTAGATGAGGAATTTGTATTTGATTTTGAACTTGATGCAGTTCCGTTATTGGAGGAACTATTAGTTGCGGCTTTTTTTGCAGTTGACTTTGCCATGAGTACGTTTTTTTTTAATTAGTAAATAGTAATTAAATAACTCATTAAATTTCAATGCCATAACTAATTGAAACCTGCATTAGGAATGTGACCATTTTTTTCTACATGTTAATGAGATTAAATGAAAAACTTATTCGGTAGGTTGTTCAACTGCAATAACTGCCTCAAGATTTATGGGTCCATATATGTGAGGAAAATAATCGTTAACCGATGTGGCAAACTCAACTATAGGCGCATGGGTTAATTTTGAAACCTCCATTTTCAGTTTTATAATTCCTTCTACATTTTTAAAATAACGTTCCAATACCGGTGCAACCTGCGCTGCTGAAGAACAATGAATAAAGCCTTCGGTTTCTAACGATTGAGCAACATAAAAACCTTTTTCCAGGGCAGCGTCCCACTCAGGCCGTGTAGTTAGGTGATAGATATATTTTACTTCCATTCCAGGGATAATTTATACGGGCACTACCCGTGCAATGTGATTTTCAAGCATAAGTAAATCAGCAAAAACCATAGCGGTTACGGCTTCCAAAACTACCGGAACCCTAAGGGCAATACATAAATCATGGCGGCCTCTAACTGCAAAGGCTTCTACTTTTCCAGTTTCCCAATTCAGGGTTTGCTGTTCTTTGGGAGTAGAGGAAGTAGGTTTTATAGCAATCCTGAAAACAAATTCATTTCCATTAGTTATGCCACCCACTACTCCACCGGCGTGGTTGGTTTTAGTTCTTCCTTCCATGTTTTCAATAGCATCATTATGCTCAATGCCAAACATTTTTGCCGAGGCAAAACCAGTACCAAATTCAATACCGCGCACTGCTGGTATGGCAAACACGGCATGGCTCAAAACCGATTCAACCGAATCGAAAAACGGTTCGCCTATACCTACAGGCAGACCGGAAACAGCACATTCTACAATGCCTCCAACACTATCTTTAGCGTCAATTGCTTTTTGCAGGCCATTTTCAACATCGGGCTCGCCGCCAACTTCGGTTATTGTTGCAACTACTTTTATATGATTTAATATTTTTTTGGCAACTACGCCGGCGGCCACCAGGCAAACCGTAAGCCGGCCACTAAAGTGCCCGCCTCCCCTGTAATCTTCGTTGCCGCCATATTTTTTACTGGCTACAAAGTCGGCATGGCCCGGCCTGGGCACGTCTCTTTGCTTAGCATAGTCGGTGCTACGGGTATTGTTGTTTTCAAACAATATAGTAATGGGAGCCCCGGTAGTACGATTATTAAAAAGTCCACTTTTAAAAATGGGCAAATCATCTTCCTTGCGGGGGGTAGTACCTTTTGTACCACCTTTGCGGCGTTCAATATCTGTCAAAAAATCTTCGGTTGATAAGGGCAAGCCCGCAGGGCAGCCATCTATTACCAGGCCTACGCTTTCGCCATGCGATTCGCCAAATATATGTACTCTGAATATGCGTCCAAAACTGTTCAATGCAGTAAAATTTTAAGGATGATCGCTGATTACTTTATTTGTTTTTTATGAACCCAGCCTTTTAACCCTGCTTAGCATTGTTGCGTCGCACACTTGTACTTTTATGAACTCTGTGCAACTGAACTTTATAAAATAGGTTAGCATTCATATACTTTTTTGTTGAAACATTATTTGCTGTACAAGAGTGCGAACCGCCGAAAGTCGGTCAGGCTGCAACGATGTTCAATCAGAGGTGCACCGCCTGGTTCATAAATATAATTTCAAGATAATAACGTTTTTTTTAAGCCACTTGAACTTCAATGTTTACGCCCAGTAATTTTAAATGCTCATAAAAATTGGGATACGATTTGTTGATCGCTTCCGCATCTTCGATGGTTACCGGCCCATTGGCTTTTAAACCGGCCACAGCACATGCCATTGCAATGCGGTGGTCGTGCCTTGAATGTACGGTTGTACCATTTACGGTGCCGCCACCCTTTATCAACATGGTATCTTCCTGCAAGGTTATTTCAATACCCAGTTTAGCAAACTCCTGTTGCAAGGTTATACCCCGATCACTTTCTTTATGTGCCAATCGTAGTACCCCTTCAATAACGGTTACTCCATCACAATACGCCGCTAAGGCCACCAGCGGCGGAAACAAATCAGGACAATCTGTGGCATTAAAGTAAAACGCTTTTAGCTCGCCGGGGCCCACTTCAATAATATCGTCGGTGATATTAAGTTTACACCCGCAATCCATTAACGCCATTAAAATAGCCTTATCGGCCTGGGTTGAGTTTACATCTAAACCTTCAACTGTAATATCGCCGGCAATGGCACCGGCTACCAATAAAAATGCAGCCCCACTCCAATCACCCTCAACGGTATAAATCTGCGGTTGGTAATTAATTTCCTGTGGAAGTATGGAAAACACCTCGTGGTTGGTATGGCTTACTTTTCGTCCAAAGGATTCCATCACTTTTAATGTGAGATCGATATAAGGTTTGCTTTTAAGGTTGTTGACCCTAATAGTTACCGGCTGTGTTGCGGCGGCACCATAGGCCATAAGTAAACCGGTTAAAAACTGGGAACTTAGCGAGCCATCCACCTCGATATTTTTAGGTGTTAAAGGACCTTTTATTTTAATGGGTAATTTACCCTCGTTGCTTTCAATGGAAATATTAAGGCTGGGGAAAATCTCATCGAAAAAATGCATGGGCCGGGTTAGCAAACTACCTGTGCCATTAATGGTTATTAGTTTAGAACTCAATGCCGCAATAGGCGTAAACATCCTGATGCCTAAACCACTTTCGCCACAATTAATTTCACTATTAACAGGATCTATTCCATAGCTGTGAATGGTCAGGGATCCATCGTCGTTATGAATTACCCTTGCTCCCAATTTTTGAATAACATCCAGCGCTGCCAGGTCGTCGTTGCTAATACCAGGGTTGCGAATTTCAGAAGCTCCCGGGGCCAGCAAGGCCGCAGCACAAGCCCGTTGCATACTGCTTTTACCTGCAGGAGCATGAATGGTTCCGTTTATGGTAGCGGGATGAACTTGTACAATCATATAATTATTGCTTACTGCGCTTTATAATTGATGAATTAAGGTTTTCACTTCTTCCATTGATAAAGTTTTTACCTGGGCCTTACCAATTTTTTTTAAAAGAATGTAGCTGATGCCCTGGCTATTTTTCTTTTTATCTTTTTGTAAAATTTCAAGCGACTTTTCTTTATCATAATCAAATTGCGGAGGCAACCCATACCTTTTAAGCAGGTTAACCAGGCGATTATTTTCTTTAAAACCCAAAACCTGCTCCGACATTTTGCTAGCTACACCCATACCTATACTTATAGCATGGCCATGGGGAATATTGTATAAATTTTCGATTGCATGCCCAAGTGTGTGACCAAAATTAAGCAGCTTACGTTCGCCGTTTTCAAACTCATCGGCTATTACCACTTTGGTTTTAAGCAAGGCATTGCGCTGGATTAATTTGGATAGCGCAGCAGGATTTTTTTGAAATCCTGTTAATTTATTTTCCTCCAAAAGTTTAAACATGGCAGCATCCTTTATAGCAGCGTGTTTAATAACTTCGGCAAAGCCGTTTACCCATTCATGTTTTGGCAACGACTTAAGCAACGAAAAATCGTAAAGTAAAAAGGATGGTTGACGAATAAGGCCGACCATATTTTTGTATAAGCCAACATCGATTCCGTTTTTGCCACCAATGCAGGCATCCACCATGGCAAGTATGCTGGTAGGAACGAAACCAAAATTTATTCCGCGCATGTACACGCCGGCAACATAACCTACCAAATCGGTAATTACGCCACCGCCCACACCAACCAAAGTGGTTTTACGATCGGCACCCAGTTCAATTAATTGTTCAATAATATGATCAACGGTTGCCTGGTTTTTTAAAGCTTCGCCTCCTTTAATTACGATGGTGCGCCAGCCCTTAAATTTTTTCTGAACTTTTGCAAATACATTTTCGTCTGTAATAATTACAGACTGGTCTTTATCAACCAATTTATGCAACGTTTCAACAGGTTCGTTGAAATAATAATCTACCGAAGAAGAGGAAAAAGTGAAGGATTTTTTACTCATGGTAAGTTTTAGTATAACAGGATAACAGGTGTACCCTTACAACAATCAGGGAAACGAAAATGTGATTGTTTAAGGTAGCT
>JBBSJX010000001.1:0-59694 GCA_038256825.1 Chitinophagales bacterium | reverse complement strand
GAACCATTATTTAGATTTTTAGTATTAAGTATATAGTATAAAGATTGTAGTATCAAGTATTAAGATTCTAGTGTCAAGTCCCGATAGTTATCGGGAGATTGTTAGTATCAAGACTTACAATTCTTGTCATCCGAAAGGTTGCTCTCAAGATAAATGCTTAATCTTTAGTCCTTTTTCCCTTTTCTGATATTGGTAAGCAGCACTTCATCTACTAGTCCATATTCTTTTGCTTCTTCGGCGCTCATCCAAAAATCACGGTCACTATCCTGGGCCACCTGGTCAGCTGTTTTTCCTGAATGATGTCCTATGATTTCGTACAATTCCCTTTTAAGTTTTTTTATTTCTGCAACCGTTATTGCAATATCACTTGCCTGTCCGCCAATAGCGCCACTGGGCTGATGCATCATTATACGACTGTGTTTAAGAGCAGTACGCTTACCTTTAACACCGGCACACATTAAAACAGCACCCATGCTTGCAGCCATACCGGTACAAATGGTAGATACATCTGGTCCAATAAATTGCATAGTATCATAAATGCCTAACCCGGCATAAACACTACCGCCTGGGCTGTTAATGTACATTTGAATGTCCCGGCTCCTGTCGGTGCTTTCTAAAAAAAGCAATTGAGCCGTAACAATATTTGCTACATAGTCATTAATTCCTTCTCCCATAAAAATAATCCGGTCCATCATAAGCCTGCTAAACACATCCATGCTGGCAACATTTAATGGGCGTTCTTCAATAATATATGGGGTAAGGTTGGTTACCTGGTGATTGGTAAAATTGTGTAACGTAGCGCTACTTATGCCACGATCTTTTACGGCGTATTTTTCAAACTCTTTTCCAAAATTCATTTTAATATTTTATAAAAGTGAAGTTAAGGGTTGTCCCCTTAATTGAATTATCACATTGTTCAAATACTATGCAAAACTTAAAATGCGACAAAATAGCATAGCCAAAATCAATCTAATTTTAAAAAGCCTAATTTTTATTAGAGTAGTTTAATACCAACAATGGGTTTTCATAGCATCATCGTTGCGTCGCAATCACTTCATCAATAAACCATTGGGCAACAGCTTTACAAAACAATATACTCAACAAACAAAAGAACATTTACCTAAAAAAGTAAAGCCGGGATAAACCCGGCTTTACTACAACATTATTCTATATAAAAGGTTTTAAATGGGCTCCCGATCTCAAAACCAATAAAGGGATTTAATGGTCGTGATTATGTTGCATAGCAGCTAATTCATCAGGAGTAACTGCTTTTTCACTAACAGTAACTTGTTGCTCCAGTGCAATAAATAACTTGGAAGTTTGTATTTGATAATAGGTATTCTCAATAAATTTTTTATCCTTCAACATGTTGTCCGTGTAGCTTTCAATCCATGGAGCATCGGCAGCACTTTGAACACCCATATAGCCCAATATCTGCTGTGTGGCAAATTCTTTAATCTCCGAATGATCCACCTTAATTTCGTTTTTCTCCATTAACTGACCACTGATTAAAGTCCACTTCAACGAGTTTTTAAAGTTGGGGTATTCAGCCTCTGCCTCTTCGGCAGTTTTCTTTTCTTCGCCACCGGTTTGAATCCAGCGCTTTAAAAAGCTTTCAGGAAAATCAAGTTCGGTTTGGTCAACCAATTGGTGGTAAATCTGGTCGTGTAATTGGTTGCGGCTTTGTGCTTCCCACTGCGCCTGGATGGTTTCTTTTACTGCAACTCTAAAATCATCTTCATTAGCTATTTCTTTACCAGGAAAGGCAGCTTCAAAAAATGCTTCATTCATTTCGGGTTTTTCAACCAGGCCAACTTTAGTAATAGTAAGTTTAAAATATTTGTCGCCAGCAGCTTCGTCGTTGGCAATTCCAAGATCGCTAATAATCCACTCTCTTTCTTTTTCCTCAAAAGCTTCTTTTAATTGTACAACAAGGGTATCATCCTTCTTTTTTCCTATTAATTGCGGACGAACACTTTCGGAAAAGTATTTTACCAATACGGAGTTTCCTTTATTAATACCGCCTTCAACCACGTTTCCCTCGGCATCGGTTTCGGTAAATTCAATATTTAAAACGTTTTCATCACTTTCCACAACTTCAGGCTCGGTCATATTACCATGGCGGGTTTGTAAGCGCTCCACCTCTTCATGTATCATGGTGTCTGTTACTTCTACCTTATAGCGGGTTACATTAAAGTTGGATGGTTCTACTTCAATTTTTGGCTTTAACCCAATTTCAAATGCAAATGAATAATCCTCAGGATTATTCATATCCAACTGGCGGTCTATATCTAATGGAAGTGGCTGTGCAAAAATATCCAGTTGTTCTGTTTGCATGTAGGTATTCAGTTCTTTTTCAACTGAACGAATTACCTCATCATAATATACACTGGTACCATACATTTTTTTTACCATTCCACCAGGTACCATTCCTTTTCTAAATCCTGGTATGTTAGCAGATTTCGCATGCTTTTTAATTGCTTTCTCAAATGCAGGTAAATAATCATCTTTTACTAACTGCACGGTTAATTTATCAGTCAGCAAACCAATGTTCTCTCTTAAAACAGAAGCCATACTTTATTATTTGATGTGTTTATGTAGATAATCCCATTTTCAAGTTTATGGTTTAAACAGTAAGTGTAAACCACATGAATGCAGAACCAACCGAAAATTTCGGGCTGCGAAGGTAAGTGATACCAATTAAATATGATTGTGGTAAAAAGCGAAATCTTATTGGCCGCTACTTTTTGTTTTTTATCAGGTCATGTTTTTGTATAAATTAACTTCTTGCTGAAATTTATAATAAAAAGAAAAAGCCCGTTTAATAACGAGCTTTTGTGCGGATGGAGGGGGTCGAACCCACACGCCTCGCGGCGCTAGATCCTAAGTCTAGTGCGTCTGCCAATTTCGCCACATCCGCAGGGCGGCAAATGTAGGAGTTTTAATAAAAACTCATAACAATTTTTTTATAAATTTTTAAAATGAATGTAATCAGTCTTTCATTTATCAAAATATTTTGCTGCCCATTGCGCTACTGTTGAACGGAGCGTCGCAAGAATGATCCTTCACTGCTAAATTGCTGGTCTCCAAAAAATTTCTTGCATCTCCATTTTATACTTGAATGAGGGGGTTTCCGTAAATTCGTTGCGTATGGATGAGCAAGTTATAGGAACCGCACCGGCGGTACCAAAATACAATTTAACAGAAGAGCAGGAAAAGAAGGAAATACTGCGCCAATACAGGGCGCTGTTGCGTGCTTTACGTACAAAAATTAAAAAAGGTGATAAGGAAATGGTGCGCCATGCTTTTGAAATGGCTGCTGAAGCGCACAAAACCATGCGCCGCAAAAGTGGGGAACCATATATTTTACATCCCATTGCCGTGTCAATGATTTGCGTAGAAGAAATAGGACTGGGTATCAGAAGTACAATTTGTGCACTGTTACACGATACGGTTGAGGATACAGATGTTACATTGGAAGATGTAGAGCGTGAATTTGGATCGGAAATTGCAAAAATTGTTGATGGACTAACCAAAATATCGAATGTAATTGATAATAATACCAGCCAACAGGCGGAGAACTTTAAGAAAATACTACTTACCCTTACGGATGACCCACGGGTTATTTTAATAAAATTAGCCGACAGGTTGCATAACATGCGCACCATGGATAGCATGAAGCGTGATAAGCAACTTAAAATTTCGAGCGAAACGGTATGGGTTTATGCGCCATTAGCGCACCGTATGGGGTTGTATAATATTAAAACTGAAATGGAAGATCTCTCCATGAAATACATGGAGCCGGAAACTTATAAAGATATTGCCCAACGCCTATCGGATACCAAAAGAGAGCGCAGCAGGTATATTAATGAATTTATTAGGCCGATAAAAGAGAAGTTGATTAAGGGTGGTTTTAATTTTGAAATTCATGGCCGCCCAAAAAGCATCCATTCCATCTGGAATAAGATGAAGAAAAAGTCGGTGACTTTTGATGAGGTGTATGATTTATTTGCCATCAGGATTATCCTTAATTCTCCACCCGAACTTGAAAAGGAACATTGCTGGAAGGTGTATTCCGTTATCACCGACGAATATACACCCTCGCCTGAACGTTTAAGGGATTGGCTGAGTAATCCTAAAAGCAATGGATATGAAGCGTTGCACACTACTGTAATGGGGCCACAGGGCAAATGGGTAGAAGTGCAGATACGCACGTTGCGCATGAACGAAATTGCCGAAAAAGGTTTGGCAGCCCACTATAAGTATAAAGAAGGCAATTCAGTTGAAGATCGCTTTGATAAATGGTTTGGCCAGATTAGAGAGGTGTTGGGCCAGGATACTGATGGGGTTGATTTTCTGCAGGATTTTAAGGTAAGTTTTCTTGCTGAAGAAATTTACGTATACACTCCAAAAGGTGATGTAAAAATGTTGCCTATCGGTAGCACCGCTCTTGATTTTGCTTTTAGCATTCATAGTGCAATAGGTACAAAATGTATTGGCGCAAAAATTAACCATAAACTGGTGCCTATAGGCCACAAATTGCGTAGTGGCGACCAGGTGGAGATTATTACCAGCAGCAAACAAAAGCCCAGCGAAGATTGGCTGAATATGGTTGTTACGGCTAAAGCCAAAGCAAAAATAAAAGACGCACTAAAAGAAGTAAAAAGAACCATTGCAGAAGATGGCAAATATATTGTACAGCGAAAGCTGGAAGCTTTGGGCGCAGCTTATAGTCAGCATAACATTGACATACTGGTAAGTTTTTATAAATTAAACTCTCATCTCGATTTTTTTTACCAGGTAGCGGTTAAGGAAAATGACCTGAAAGATTTAAAAGAATTTAATATTTTAGGCGACAAACTAGAAGCGCCCAAACCACAAAAACCTTTAATTGAGGTAGCAACGGATCACACGCCTCATTACACAAAAAAAGATTCGGAACTGATTATTTTTGGTGAGAGCAGTGATAAAATCATGTATTCGCTGGCTAAATGTTGCAACCCTATACCGGGTGATGATGTTTTTGGTTTTGTGAGCACCGGTAAAGGATTAATCATTCATCGTACCAGTTGTCCTAATTCGGCCAGGTTAATGGCAAATTATGGGCACAGGGTTGTAAAAACCAAGTGGGCAAAAAATAAAGAGATCAGCTTTCTTACCGGGTTAAAGATTATAGGAATGGATGATGTAGGTATGGTTAATAAAATAACTAATGTAATTTCGGGGGAGTTAAAAATTAATATATCTGCTTTATCCATTGAATCTAAAGAAGGTTTGTTTGAAGGAACCATTAAAGTTTTTGTTCACGATAAGGAAGAATTGGAAGAATTGGTAGACCGGCTATTTCAATTAAAAGGCATTCATACGGTTGACAGGTTTGATACTGAATAATGAAACTATTAAATTGAGTTGTAGCTATTTACCATGTGGCTCCAATAAAAATCTGCTTAATCTCCATGTTTATTCAATATTTTCATAAAGTTTGCGTTAGTATAAGTATCCAATCGCCCATTTTATGAAAAAAGTATACAAAATTTATTTACTGTTTTTAATTTCCGCAGCATTGTCTGGTCAACAGATTTTTGCCCAGGATATCCATTTTTCTCAGTTTTTTGAAACTCCTTTACTTCGCAACCCTTCTTTAGCAGGGTTATTTGAAGGTGATATACGTGCCCAGGGAGTATATAGAAACCAATGGGGAAGTGTTACGGTTCCTTATCAAACAGGTTCTTTTAACGTAGAATATAAGCAACCCATTGGCCAGGGAAACGATTTTGTTACCACAGGAATGCAATTGGTTTACGATCGTGCAGGGTCAACCAATTTTACCACAACAAATATTTTACCTGCTATTAATTATCATAAGGCTTTAAGCGATAACAGGAATAAATACATTTCACTGGGTTTTATGGGTGGACTTGTTCAGCGCAGAATTGACCGTAGTAAAATGACTACCAATAATCATTTTGATGGAAATGGATATAATCCTGCTTTATCCGATGGCGAAACATTTGTAAATGGCAATTATTCTTACCTCGATGGTAGTGTAGGTATGAGTTTTAACTCCTCTCTTGGCGAAAATTCAGCTGATAACTACTATGTAGGGTTGGCTTATCACCATTTTAACAGGCCCAAAAATTCATTTTATAGTAATCCTGCTGTGGAGTTGAGCCCAAAATGGGTAGCCTCTGCAGGGGTGAGGTTTGCATTAAACGATTATTCTTATTTTACCTTGCAGGCCGATCATAATGTGCAGGGCAGCTATTCCCAAACCATTGGTGGCGCAATGTTTTCGTACAAATTAAGCACCGAAGAAAACCAGCCGCCTTACACTTTACATATGGGTGCTTTGTTACGCTGGAAGGATGCCATTATCCCCGTTGTAAAATTAGATTACCAGCCATTTTCAATTGCTTTAAGTTACGATGTGAATGTTTCCGAATTAAAAACGGCCAGTATGGGCAGGGGAGGTATGGAACTTTCAGTAACCTATGCAGGTTTTTTTGAAAGGGATAACAGCTCAAAAAATGCAGTTCGTTGTCCACGTTTTTAGTTACAGGGTGGGTACTTTTTCCGTCAAAAATTAAGTTGCCCACTAATTGATAGTTCATTTTTATAAAAAGCTAAAAATCTGGTTCAAAATAAATAGCAGGTTAAAACAATCAATTTCAATTACTTTTTGCTTTGTAATTGATTAATTTTAATTTTCAGTCGGCTAATTTTTAAAAAGTTTTATTTTTTGGTCAAAAATTTGCTCTAAACAACTTTATAGTTAACTTTAATTTTGTTGGTTAAATCTGAATATGAAAAGACTTATACTTATTTTAATTATTTCTTTTTACAGCGTGCTGGGAAACACCCAAACTGTAAAGCATACTTCCGATATTGAGCAGGTTGTAAAAGCTATTAAATTTTATCCAAACCCTGCCGTTTCAGTCATAAATTTCGAATTTCAAAAATCGTTTGATAAAGGATTAACCCTGCAGATTTACAATTTTGTAGGTAAAAAGATTTTTGAGGTTTCTTCACTTACATCTAAAACTTCCATCGATCTCGCTGAATTTTACAGGGGAGTTTACATTTTCCAGTTACGCGACAAATCCGGCCGAATTATCGAATCCGGGAAATTCCAGGTGATTAAATAATCATTTTAGCCCAATTTTTTAAAAATTCTTTTGTAGCCGTCATTATATCTCTGTTGATACAGCCGTTGCCACGCTCGGTTCAACTGCAGGTTTTCATAGCAGCAAAGCAGATTACCCTGATTTTACCGAAGGGTCGCACACTTGTACAATAACAGTCGCACACTTGTACAATAACAATTATAGCAGCAAAGAGAAATAATAAAAGTTCCCTTACAAAACCTGCACAATTAAAAATTTAAGGTAATTGGTATTTTCTAATCCCGGTAAAATGGGGTGGTCGCTCGATTGAGCTTTAAAAGTTACCTGCCTTAATTTCCTCCTGGCATCTTTTGCAGCATTGTAAATAGTATCTAAAAATAGCTCGGGCGAAACCAGGTTAGTACAACTGCTGGTTACCAAAAAACCACCGGGTTTTATTATTTTCATTCCCCTCAAATTAATTTCCTTGTATCCAGTAAGGGCCTTCTGAATGTTTTCCCTGCTTTTAGTAAATGCCGGTGGATCCAGCATTACTACATCATACTGTCTTCCTTCTTTGCCCCAGCGTTTTAAAACGTCAAAAGCATTTACAGCTTCAAATTTACATTTGTCGTCCACCTGGTTAAGCGCAGCATTCCGGTTAGCCTGCGCAACAGCATTTTCCGAAATATCCAGGCCTAACACACTTTTTGCACCATAATGCGCCGCATGTATTTCGAATGTTCCGGTATAAGTAAAAGCACCCAATACATCCGCATCTTTTACAATGTGCTTTATAGCACGCCTGTTATCCTGCTGGTCAAGAAAATAACCGGTTTTTTGACCGTTTTCAATATCAACGTAAAACTTTAATCCGTTTTCAGTTATTAAAATATTGGTGTCAAAAGGGGCGGATAAAAATCCTTTTTGTTGCTGCAATCCTTCCAGTTCTCTTACCGGAACATCGTTGCGCTCATAAATTCCTTTTGGTTTAAAAATCCGCTCCAAAACATCGGTAATTGCTTTCTTCCAACGATCCATTCCTAGCGATAGTGTTTGAATAACAAAATAATCATTAAACTTATCTATAATTAAAGCCGGCAAAAAATCGGCTTCTCCAAAAACAAGACGGCAATTTTCAGTATATCCCAATTTTTGCCGGTAATTCCAGGCAGATAAAATAGCATTATAAAAAAAGGTTTCGTTTATTTCAACTGATTTATCGCGAGTAAGCAGCCTTACCACAATTTGCGATTGAGGATTAATATAACCTTTTCCAATAAATTTATTATCGTGTGTAAAAACCTCCACTATGCTTCCCGGTTCGGGAGCACCTTGTACATTATTTACTTCATTATTGTAAATCCACGGGTGACCGTTTGCTACTCTTGAACTAATTTTTTTGTTTAAAACCACTTTATTCATCGCGCAAAGGTAGAATTACAGAATGGCTTTTTTTGATTTAAAAAAATGCCATTTTGACCAAAATGAAGCTTTGGAATAGTGTTTGACTATTATTTTTGCCAAAAAAAATAAACATGGAAGAGAAAGATAATGCGCAAAATGACACCCAGGTTAATGGGGCTGAAATTGAAATGGATATAAATGCCGACGAAAACCAACCAGGAACAAGTCATTTATCGGATCCTTTGGAAAATAAAGACCTGGATAATTGCCAGGCAGAATTACAGGAACAAAAGGATAAATATTTAAGATTATTTGCTGAATTTGATAATGCCAAGCGTCGTAATGCAAAAGAAAGGATTGAACTAATACAAACAGCCGGAAGAGAAATCATTGTTTCGCTTTTAGATGTATTGGATGATGTTGACCGTGCCGAAAAGCAAATGCAAACTACTGATGATGTGGAGCAGATAAAAGAAGGAGTTTCCCTTGTTTTTAACAAGTTGCGCTCTCCATTACTAGGCAAAGGTTTAAAAGCTATGGAAAGCATCGGTACCGATTTTGACGTTGAAAAACACGAAGCCATAACCGAAATACCCGCCCCCACCCCTGAGTTTAAAGGTAAAGTAGTGGATGAAATTATAAAAGGCTATTACCTGAACGATAAGCTGATAAGGCACGCCAAAGTAATTATTGGTAAATAGGTATTGTTTTAATGCTGCTGTTGGTAAAAATGTTAGAATTCAACCATACAGATGAAATTTAAAAAACAGTAAAACGTTATAGAGTACAAGTGAGTGAACCGGTAGTGGTTTGTCAGGCTACAACGATGTTGATTAGAATTTAAATGATCATTAATAAAATAAGAGGTTTCCATTAAGGAATTTGGATTTATGTCTACAAAAAGAGATTATTACGAGATACTGGGTGTGGGTAAAAGTGCTGCTGCCGACGAGATAAAGAAAGCTTATCGCAAGGTGGCCATGCAGTTTCACCCCGATCGTAACCCCGGAGATAAAGAGGCGGAGGATAAATTTAAGGAAGCTGCTGAGGCATACGAAGTATTGAGCGATGGCGACAAAAAAGCCAAATACGACCGTTATGGTCACTCGGCCTTTGGCCCCGGAACCGGCGGTTTTGGTGGGGGTGCTTCTAATATGGATGATATTTTTAGCCAGTTTGGAGACATTTTTGGCGATGACATTTTTGGAAACTTTTTTGGCGGTGGCGGTGGAAGAGGGCGTAGTGGTGGCGCTCGTCGCCCAACAGGTCAGCGTGGCAGTAATTTAAGAATTAAGCTTAAACTGAGTTACGAGGAAATTGCTAAGGGTGTTTCAAAAAATATTAAAGTTAAAAAATACGTAACCTGCTCCACTTGTGGCGGTAATGGCGCAAAAGATAGAAACAGCATACAAACCTGCGGTACCTGTAATGGTAACGGCCAGGTAAAACGGGTGCAGAATACCTTTTTAGGTCAGATGCAAACGGTAACTACCTGCCCAACCTGTAATGGAGAGGGTACAACGGTTACTGCAAAGTGTGGTTCTTGTAAAGGTGAGGGTAGGGTTTATGGCGAGGAAATGGTAACATTGGATATTCCTGCCGGTGTGCAGGAAGGGATGCAATTAAGCCTGAGTGGAAAAGGAAATGCAGGTGAACGTGGCGGAATGCCGGGTGACCTGATTATTTTAATTGAGGAAGAGGCTCATGTAACCTTGCACCGCGATGGATTGAATGTTGCTTATGATTTATACATCACCTTTCCCGATGCCGTGTTTGGAACCAGCGTTGAGGTGCCTACCATTGATGGAAAGGCCAAAATTAAAATCCCGGCCGGAACCCAGAGTGGCAAAATTTTTCGCTTAAAAGGCAAAGGATTCCCCGAGGTGAATGGTTACTCAAAAGGCGACCAACTTATACACGTAAATGTTTGGACCCCGCAAAATGTTAGCAGCGAAGAGCGCTCCATTCTTGAGAAATTAGGCGAATCAGGCAACTTTAAACCACAACCCGATAAAAGCGAAAAAAGCTTTTTCGATAAAATAAAAGAAGCATTTAATTAGGCTTTACTTAAAAATTTGAAGCGCTGACTATTTAATGGTCAGCGCTTTTTTTATGTAATTTTTTTTGGTTGCCAGCATTATATCTTTAAAGAAGCTTTGGTTGCTTCCGATGCATCGGAACGGTTTAAATGCAAGTATTTTATGGCAGCAAAAATTTTAAAATAAGCTGTTTTTTCTTAAACAGTTAAAAATGGTTACAACCTAAAATATAAATCACCAAAGAATGTAGTGCTCCAGGCAAATTCTCGCGGGATTATGTTGAAATAAAAACACATCCTTTTAATTACCAACAAACTTATTTTAGGACGTCATTTTTGAACAAACCGTTAAAATTCTTTTAACATACATCTAGTCTATTCTGCTCTACTGTCTAACTGTTTTTGGATTACCTTTGCGATCATAAATAACAAGATGAAAAAAACCCACCTGATTTTACTTGTTTTAATTGCCATTTCCATTGCTGTATTACTAAGTTTTATGGGCGACATTACAACCTATGATACGGTAACTTCAGCCAAAGAAAAACCAGGCAAGTTTGTACACCTGATTGCTAAAATGGAAAAAAACTCCCTGGAATACGATCCGGTTAAAAATCCTAATTACCTGGCATTTACCGCTGTAGACTCACTTGGTAACAGCATCAGGGTGGTTTACCACAATACCAAACCCACCGATATTGAAAAAAGTGAAAGGCTCGTATTGAAAGGTAAAGTTACCGGCGATCAATTTGAATGTAAAGATATCTTGCTTAAGTGCCCTTCCAAATACAAGGATGATATGAATGCAGCCAAAAAAGAACTGGGTACCGCTGCAGTTATTGATGAAAATGAGCCTGCAATATTGGCAACTGAAACTAAATAATTATCATGGAATTTGTAGGTGAACATTTACTTCCCGGGCAACTGGGACATTTTTTTGCAGTCCTATCCCTGGTAGCATCGTTAACGGCTACCATTGCTTTTTTTAAAGCCACCAACCAAAACGATCTTGTTATAAAAGGTGGCTGGTTGCGCATTGCCCGTGTGGCATTTTTATTAGAAACCATTTCGGTTTTAGCACTATTTGCCAGTTTATACTATATTATTTCCAATCACTTTTTTGAGTACAAATACGCCTGGCAACACAGTAGCCGTGCACTGCAGGTTGAATACCTATTGAGCTGCTTTTGGGAAGGCCAGGAAGGTAGCTTTATGCTGTGGAGTTTTTGGCATTGTGTGTTAGGCTGGGTACTTATTTTAAGAGCCAAAAAGTGGGAAGCCCCTGTAATGACGGTGGTTAGCTTTATGCAGTTTTGCCTTGCTACTATGCTCATCGGCATCTACTTTTTTAATGTAAAAGTGGGTAGTAGTCCTTTTGTTTTATTACGCAATGAAATGAAGGATGCGCCGATTTTTTTACAAGCCAATTATCTTGAATTTGTAAAAGATGGTAATGGTTTAAATGCCTTATTACAAAATTATTGGATGGTTATTCATCCCCCCGTTTTGTTTTTAGGGTTTGCCTCAACCATTGTTCCCTTTGCGTACGCAATGGCTGGTTTATGGACGCGGGATCATAAAGGATGGACAAAGCCTGCCATTCCATGGGCAGCTTTTTCAGGGGGTATTTTTGCTGTGGGTATAATGATGGGGGCTGCCTGGGCTTACGAAAGTTTAACCTTTGGCGGATATTGGGCATGGGATCCTGTTGAAAACGCTTCGCTGGTTCCGTGGCTGGTAATGATAGCCGGTATGCATACCAATCTTATCTTTCGCAGCAGCGGGTATTCGTTAAAGATTACCTATGTGTTTTACATGCTGTCGTTTATGCTGGTATTGTACTCCACTTTTTTAACCAGAAGCGGTATATTGGGCGATACCTCGGTACACGCTTTTACCGACCTTGGAATGAACACCCAGCTTTTATTATTTATGCTGGTATTCATCATTCCATCGTTCATTTTATTTTTTATACGACGAAAGGAGATACCTACTATTGTTAAAGAAGAAAATACTTACAGCCGGGAGTTCTGGATGTTTATTGGTGCATTGGTGTTGTTTTTATCGGCGATGGTAATTATCATCACTACATCACTACCGGTTTTCAATAAACTTTTAAGCACTAAGTGGGCTGTAGGCGACGATGCTGAAGGGTTTCACAACCAGGTGCAGATTTTTGTAGCCATTATTTTGGGTATGTTAACTGCCATGACCCAATATTTAAAATACAGGGATACTCCCCGCCAATACCTGGTTAAAAAAATTGCAGTGCCAACCATATTGGCAGTATTAATTAGTTTGGCAATCACTATCTGGGGAGGTATACATTACGATAAAAAAGGGATCGGCTTTTTAGTAGCCATTCACATAGCGGTGTTTGCGGCAGTTTACTCAGTTGTTGCTAATGCAGGTTACATATGGCTGGTTTTGCGTGGCCGGATTAAAGCTGCCGGTGCTTCGGTAGCACACGTAGGATTTGGCTTAGTACTTTTAGGTATACTTATTTCTTCCTCAAAAAAATCGGTGCTAAGTTATAACACTACAGGAATGTCGCCTTTAAAAATTGGTGATAAAGAAAGCCCCCTGGAGAATATTACGCTGATTAAGGGCGTATCAACTGATATGGGTAAATACATGGTTACCTATAAAGGAGACTCTTTAAATGAGAGAAACCGGAAACGCTATTACGAAATCAAATTTGTAAAAAAAGCAGATAAGGAAGAATTTAGTCTTTACCCCGATATTATAGAAAATAATAAAGGTTCCGAAGGGGTAACGCCAAACCCCGATGCCAGGCATTACTGGCATAAAGACATTTTTACTTACCTCACTTTTTTGGGTGATCCGTCAAAAATAAAGGCGCAGGATACGGCTACTTTTAAAGTAACCAATATTCGCCTGGGCGATACGTTGTTTTATAGTAATGGAATAATGATTGTGAATAATGTTTTGGTGAACCCTAAAAACGATCGTTATAATTTTGCCACTACGGATACGGCCCTGGCTTTAGATATTTCGATTATTGCTAAAGATGGTAACCGTTACAATGCCCAGCCGCTTTTAAAGGTTGTAAATGGCCAGATTGAACGTGTACCCGATACCGTGATGGCGCAAAGCCTGGTGCTGCAATTTAACCAGGTTAAAAATCAACAGCAAGGTATGCTTGAGCTGGGTGTTAAAGAAACCAGTGGTGTATTAGATTTTGTAACCTTAAAAGCTTACGAGTTTCCTTTTATAAATGTTTTATGGCTGGGTATAGTGGTAATGTTTATTGGTTTTGTTATGAGTATTACACAGCGGTTAAAGCAACATGTAAAGCCGGTGGCGCGGCCTGTTGGCACTACTATTTATAAGCAAACAACTAAAGTTTAAGATTACTTTATTTAGTAAAAGTGACAGCTAATTGGTTGCCACTTTTTTTTGGATACCAACTTTGGATCCCTGGTTTAGCATCCTTGCGTCGCAATCCGTTCATCTGCAGTACTTTTGTGATACTTTTCTCACTTTTTTAGGTTTATAAATTGAAGGAAACCCTCATGTTGCTACATAATGTACAGTAAAAGTGTGCGACGCAACGATGATGCCATGTAAACCGATGCTGGAAACCCAAAAATCAAAAATAATGGTTTTCTAATTTTTATTTTTTACGTGTAATCAGCCTTTTTCGTTTTATTGAATCAACTTTCGTATAAGCAGTTTGCAATAAACTGCTATCACAATCTTCTTTTAACTGGCTGATTATTTCGGCTACCCGGGCCTGCGACTCTTGCTGGGTTACTAACTGGTACCGGTCGCTTTCTTCTTTTGTATTTTGGGTGCAACCTGCTATAAGTAAAAATAAGACTGGTGTAAATTGTTTCATCTGTTACGTAAATTTAATTTTGTTATAGTGGTATCAGCACGTAGCAACGAATCAATAATTATGGGCAACCGGTTTTTAGAAAGTGTGTCGCAATCGCGGGCAATTTTTTTATAAGCAGAGTCTATTTTTTTGCTTGCGATGGAATCTATTTTTTGTTGAAAAGCAAGATCACTGTCTGTTGTATCAATCTGTTGGCAACCTGCCAGCGTAATTACAAATATTATAACAATCAAATCGGTTACTTTCATGCGGAAGTAGAATAAATAATTGTAAAAATCTCTAAATTACAGCAGTAGCATATTTGTGGGTAAAAAATTTAAAATACTTCTTTCGCTGGCCGGTTTTCTACTATCGGTATTATGTACCAACAGTAGCCATGCACAGTATTCGGTAAACGATACTTTAAAGGTGTATGCTTTTGTTGTAGACGGCGATACTATACCCGGAGGTAGAATGTTTGATGTGTATGTGCGAACCCGGATGCAGCAAAAATGGAAGAATTATTGGGCTGAGTGGACGCGGTTACGCAATGCCGTTTATGTAACCTATCCTTATGCCAAAGCTGCTGGCAGGGTAATGAATGAAGTTAATGCGAAACTGGTGGGGGTAACAGATAAAAAAATACGTAAGTCTATTATTAAAGAACGCGAGAAGGACCTGAAGAAAGAATTTGCCGATAAACTTACTAATCTTTCGGTTTACCAGGGTAAAGTATTAATGAAGCTGATTAACCGCGAAACCGGTAACAATTGTTACGAAATTATTCATGAATATAAAGGAGGCGTCTCGGCTGGTTTTTGGCAAACCATTGCGATCCTGGTAGGCAGCAACCTTAAACAGGGTTATGAACCTGCTGAAAAAGACCAGCCGATTGAAACCATTGTGCAGGATGTGGAGCGGATGTATGGCCACCGTGGGTGAAATGTAAATTAATCCTAATTTGCTTTTTTAAGGCATATAAATTCGTTTTCGGCAGATTTGATCTTTTAACAGTTAAATTCCAATAAAAATTTCATCATATTTATGTTTCGCCAAACAATTGTTTGTAAAGTACTGTTTTCGTTAACAGGCATATAAAACTAAATAGATTAAATTGCAGACTTTTAGAAATGGTTTTAATACAATGAATTATAAATTGGATATCCTTGCATTTGGAGTACATCCGGATGATGTTGAGTTAGGTTGTTCGGGTACCTTATTATCTGCAATTGCAGAAGGTAAAAAGGTAGGAATTATTGACCTTACCCGCGGCGAACTGGGAACCAGGGGCTCCGCCGAAATTAGAAATGAAGAAGCTGCAAATGCTGCAAAGATTTTAGGAATTGATACCAGGGAAAACTTAGGTTTTTCAGATGGTTTCTTTCAGAACGATGAATACCACCAGCGCAGGGTTATTGAAGTTCTTAGAAAATACAGGCCTGAAATCGTATTGTGTAATGCACCTGAAGACCGCCATCCTGATCATGGAAGAAGTGCGAAGCTGGTTTCGGATGCAGCCTTTTTATCCGGTTTACGCAAAATTGAAACAGCATTTCAGGATAAGCACCAGGAAGCATGGAGACCCAAATATGCATTCCATTACCTGCAGGACCGGTTTTTGCAACCTGATTTTGTAGTAGATATTTCCGGTTTTATGGACAAAAAAATTGAATCAGTTTTATCCTACACAACCCAGTTTTTTAACCCCGACTTAAACGAACCGCAAACCTATATATCAAGTCCTGATTTTCTTGAATCAGTTAAAGCAAGGGCCATGATGTTGGGAAAACGTATCGGCGTAAAATTTGCAGAAGGTTACATAAGCGAAAAAATGATTGGTGTTAAAAGTTTAGACGCCTTCATTCAACATAGTACTTAAATTATTATAAATCACATTTGCTTTTAAAAAGCATTTAAATATAAAAATTATGGCATCACCCAAATTTCCCAAAACATCAGTTTCCTTTCACGGAGAATTAAAAAAAAGAATTGCTGATTATTTTAATGAAAAAGGTAAGGCTCAAACAGGTAATTTTAAATTATTCTTAAAGGCTATCATATTGGTAGGTTCTTTTTTAGGATTGTATATTCACCTAGTGTTTTTTACACCTCCTGTTATTTTGGCTATTCTCGAGAGTGTTTTATTTGGTTGCGTTATTGCTGCAATTGGTTTCAATGTAATGCACGATGGCGCCCATGGAAGTTTTAGCCGTTACAACTGGATTAATAACATGGCTTCGAATATTGCAAATTTTTTAGGTGCCAGCCAGCACATGTGGAAGTCGAAACACAACATTATACACCATACCTATACTAATATACATGGTGTTGATGATGATATTGAAGCCCGTCCGCTTTTGCGTTTGTGCGATGAGCAAGATCATTATAAAATTCATAAATACCAGCATGTTTATTTTCCGGCAGCTTATTCCTTGTTATATATCTATTGGATATTTGTAACGGATTACATTAAATATTTTTCAGGTAAAATTGGTAGTACACCATTAAGAAAAATGACTGTTAAGGAACATATTTCTTTTTGGTTTTACAAAGTAGCTCATGCCTTTATTTTTGTGGCGCTACCTATTTACATGGTTGGATTTACAAGTTGGATTATTGGATTTTTAACTATGGGAATGGTTGCAGGATTTGTTTTAAGTATTGTTTTTCAATTAGCTCATACAGTAGAGCATACACATTTTCCATTGCCTAACGAGGCAACCGGTAAAATGGAAGACGAATGGGCTATACACCAGATTAAAACCACTGCCAATTTTGCAACCAACAGCAAAGTTATTTCGTGGTTAGTGGGTGGATTAAATTTTCAGATTGAGCATCATCTTTTTCCTAAAATTTCACACGTTCATTACCCGCAGATAAGCAAAATTATTAAACAGGCTTGCGAGGAGTTTGGTATTGAATATATAGAATATCCTAAGCTTTCACAGGCCGTTGTATCGCACGTGGCTTACTTACGCCAAATGGGTAAGGCCTCATAAATAAAATTCTATAACAATAAAAGCCGGTAAGCGTAATTCTTACCGGCTTTTTTATTGTTTTACAATTCAGTTTATTGATCGCATTTAGCGGGCACCTTTTCATCTATGGTAGCCATTAAATCATTTACCAGTTCATTCGAAAGATCATTTGATAATTCCTTTGTAAATAGTAAACAGGCATAACCGCGGCATAAGTTAATAACAGGCCAGGTACCAAACATAGATGGTGAAGATGCCATTGTGGTTTTACCTGCACTATTTTTATCTAAAATCCAGTTGCCATAAGCATAATCCAATCCATTAACATTTTTAGGCTCATTATTAATTTTATCTGCTGGGTATTGTAACGATAACAAAGTGTTTACGGTAACCTCATTCATAATCTGTTTATTATTGAACCTTCCTTTATTAACCAGCATTCCTAAAAAATTAATATAATCGGCCGGGGTTGTTTTAGCGCCTGTAGCCGGGCTTAATGCGTCGTTATAATTTTCGTTGGTAAAAGTGGTATTACGCATGGCTAAAGGGCGAAGCAGTTTTTCCTGCATCAACCGGTCAAACGGTCGTTTTGAAATGATCTCCAGTATTCGGCCGGCAATATCAAAACCCATGTTACTATATTTAAACTGGGTGCCTGGGTTGGTTTCTATTTCCTTTTTAGCTGCATAGTCATTCACCTCTTCTTCTAAAGTTTTATAATTGCTTTTCTTAAAAAATTTAGAAATTCCCTGGTCGGCTTGTATACCTGTGTTATGAGTAATACAATGCGCAATGGTAATATATCCTTTTCCATGTTTTGCATATAAGGGTATGTAATCGCTCACCTTATTGTTAAGGCTAAGTTTACCTTCCTGCACCATTATTAAAACAAGCGCAGCAGTTAACCATTCACTTGAAGCAAAAACGGGTTGTTCCGTTTTAATATTAAATTTCCCAAGCTCTTTTTTATAGACAGTTTTTCCATCTTTATAAAGTAAAAAAACGGCGTCTTTTCCAATTTTGTCTTTTGCTCTTTCCAATTTTTGTGAAAGTGTTGCTGTATCAACCTGTGCCTGGCTAATTGTATTGAAACATAACATACAGGCGGCTATGCCAGCGTAAGCAATTATGCCTTTTACATTCTTTATCATGAAGGCAATTTATGCTTTTAAAAAGTCCTTTTTCTGGGTAACGGTAATTTTTTCTCCAGAGTGTTCTTTCAAAATCAAGAAACGAGTTGATCCCTTCTTAAATAGATCCTTGTGCACCAACATTAATTTTTAAGAGTTAAAAATTAGCTTAATGCAATGCTTGCATTAATAAGGTTTGCCAGCTATTTTTACTAACAGGGACAAGGTTATTTTTATGCCTAAATCCCCGAAAATTTTTCCCCTGCACTACTTTAAACACTTAATTGAATGTTACCTGATACTTAATGGTAGCAGTTAAAAAACTTTTTAATTTAAAAAACAGCAGTTTTATGAAAAGAATTTTTCTCTCAATCCTGGTATTGGTATTCATAAATACCTATTCTTATTCGCAGGTAACTCAAATCAACTCAAATAATGGTTTAAATCCTACCTATCCATTAGCCCCTGACAAAACCATATTGGTTTCAGATGTAGATAATACAATATGGGTTACTAATAGCACGGCTGCAGGAACAACAAAATTATCCACCACTATATTTTATGAAGGAGCAGAGGTAGTATTAAACGGATTATTCATATTCAAGGGATCTTCTGCTGCAACAGGAATTGAAATGTTTGTAACAGATGGCACCACCATAGGCACTAAGCTGTTAAGTGATATCTACCCCGGGGCTAACGGCTCAGAACCTGATGATGTTATGGCTTTATTAAATGGTAAGGTATATTTTACAGCTTATCGCCCGGCCGAAGGCCGGGAATTATGGCAAACCGATGGTACACCATTGGGAACCACTTTTGTAAAGGATATAATACCCGGACCTACCAGTAGTAATTTAGCAGGTAATTACAATCTCATGTCAAATGGTTCGTTTTTATTGCTTGCTGTAAATACAGCTTCCGAAGGAAACGAGTTATGGAAATCAGATGGTAGCGCATCAGGAACCTCACTTTTAAAAAATATAAATACCGGTACTACTTCATCTGATCCCGATAATTTTTATGTTTATAATAACCGGGTGTTTTTCCAGGCTACCGATGATGCTCATGGCAGAGAATACTGGAAAACAGATGGTTCTCCGGCAGGCACCTCAATTTTAAAGGATATAAATCCTGGTATTGCCAGCGCTTTTTCTATGTTCAATTTTTCTTTCTTTTATCTCTTTAACGGCAAAGCATATTTTATAGCTGATAATGGAGTAACAGGTGATGAAATCTGGAGTACGGATGGAACAGAGGCCAATACCACATTATTAAAAGATATTCACAGTGGTCCTATTGCTTTTACAGCCTTATTCACCAGTATGAAGGTGGGTAATAATTTCTTTTTTTCCACCACTAATGCTGTAGATAGGTTTGAAATATGGCAATCCAATGGTACTACAGCAGGAACCCAATTGTTTATGTCGTTTTCAGATAATACATTTATTCTTCCCAGCTTTGTTATAGATCCAAATTCAAACAATCTTAATTATACCCAACCCTTGTTCCAGGGAAATAAATTTTTCTTTATTTCGGGTTCAGCAGCAAATGGGGATGAACTGTGGGTTTCGGATGGAACGATACCGGGTACCCACCTGGTTAAAGATATAAACCCGGGCTCCGATAATGGAATATTATCAGCCAGCTATATTTACACAGCATCACATTTTTATTTTACTGCAGATAATGGAGTTAATGGCGAGGAGCTGTGGAAAACCGATGGAACGGAAGCCGGTACTTCTATGGTCTTTGATGTAAACCCTGGCCCGGGTAGTTCGGAGCCATCATTAGCATTTTTTATTAATAATGGTAAACTGATGTTTACGGCCAATAATGGCGATAATGCCAACCGTGATTTATACGTGGTTAATGGTACTATTACACCTTTGCCGGTAAGGCTTATTGATTTTACCGTTACACCCAATAATGCCGATGCCTTTTTAAGATGGTCAACGGCGCAGGAAGTAAACAGCAAAGATTTTGTTGTTCAACGCAGCGACGATGGGGTTCATTTTGTGGATATCAGTTCAATTGAAGCTGGTGGCAATTCATCACTAAAAAGGTTTTATTCTTTTGTTGATCCGGGAATATTGAACAGTGGCAGGGGGATGGTTTATTACCGCCTCAACTTTAGAGATAAAGATGGTGCATCAACCCTTAGTAATGTGATTGCTTTAAATTTAAAAGGAAAAACCAAATGGAATGTTCGCCTTTTAAACAATCCGGCGGGTTCCAATATAAATATTTTAGTTTCAGGTGTAACAAACGATGCTCAGTTTACCATCACCAATATTGCAGGGGTACCGGTTTATAAAAGCACTCCTTCAAAGGCTAACGGCCAACTAAGTTTGCCTATAGGTACATTGCCTGCAGGTGTATACCTTTTAATTAGCGAAAGCAATAACGAAAGAAAAACAACCCGTTTTATAAAACAATAGTTTATACCTAAGCTTAGTATTTTAAAGCTGCCCCACAAGGCAGCTTTTTTTTTAAAAAATAATTGAGGTATTATGTTAAACTTATTTGTTTTTTGGACCTGGCTATAGGTCATTACCGGCACTCTTGTAGCCTGACCGCCCACCGGCGGTTCGCACTTCTATACAACTCAAAATTTGACAATAAAAATAAGTCAAATACAAATTTTGAAAAGTTGTAATCTTAGAGACATAGGGCGTCGGCCCCTATAGGGACACTCTTGTACAATTGTACAAAGGGGGGCGGGTAAAATAAAAAAACCACCAGGTGTTTGCCTGGTGGCCCCACCGCTTTGTAGCGATAGCAGATTATTTAATGGATTAACCCGGTTAAGCGATATTAACCGAAGGTTTCCACGATTGATCT
This sequence comes from Chitinophagales bacterium, assembly GCA_038256825.1. Taxonomy (GTDB): domain Bacteria; phylum Bacteroidota; class Bacteroidia; order Chitinophagales; family Chitinophagaceae; genus Segetibacter. The sequence goes on along the minus strand of JBBSJX010000001.1, from coordinate 38,356 downwards.
GTTGATTGCATGAATACCTCCTTTTTATTTGGTGAATATGTAAGTTATTAAAAAATGATTTTAAAAATCACCTAACCTTATTTTTTGTTTTGCTAAAAAGTATAGGATAGAATCACGATAAGGAGTTGTAATGATATTGGGTTGAGGATAAGCTCCCATAATAAAAAAAAGTACAAGAGTGCGACGCAACAATGCTTAATTGAAAGTAATTGCCGGGTACACAAAAATTAAATGTGCCAAAGCAACCATTTTATAGCTGTGAGGAACTACTGGACTTTAATATTAATTGGTTCCTTATTAAAAATTAAGCTGCGTTTGTTGCGCATATATTTTCCTTTGATGATTTCGCTCATGGGCTTTTCATATACCTTACTTTCTACCCACGAAATAATATCGAGGTAAGCAAAGGCACGGGTTTCAAAACGGCTTTTTTCAAATTGTTTTATTTTTTCAAGAAAATTAACCAGTTCCTGTTTTACTTTTTTTGAAGGCACATGAAATGAGTTGCGGAGAAATTTAAACATCTCTTCCTCAATAATTGTAAGGTTTTCCATTTTAGCCATAAAGCGATATACCGAGCGGATGAGTGATTCAATTATTTCGATATTGCCCAATTCGTAATGAGCCATCAGGTGCAGCAGCCTTGCATAACATTGCAGGTCGCTGCGAAGGTCAACATTGCTGTTAATTATTTTTTGAAGGTAATCTATGCAGGTACTATAATCGCCGGAGCCAAAATAAAGCGTGGCAATTTTATAGTTAAACACCAGTATGCGGTGCCGGTCGAGGAACAGGGCGTACTCCTGTAATTTTTCTTCGATAGAAGTGACCAGCGATAAGCCTTCTTTAAAAGTGCCCAGCATAAAGTGCTGGTTTATTTTTGCGCTGTTGATGTAGACAAACGATTGTACTTTAAAATTATCGTGCTGTTGTGCTACGTCGGTTTGTGCAAATTGTTGAAAGTGCTTTAAGGCCTTGTCAAATTTTTCGTAATTGCGCAGATCAAAATGTGCATTTAACAGGTTGTGGTAACCTTTTAAATAATGCCCGGTTTCAATGGCAATCATCACGGGTTCGTTTTCAAAAAGGTCTATCCATTTTTGTGTATACCTATAATACATTAAAAAGTCCTGGCGAATAAAGGCATACATGCAATAGCTCTGGTACAGGTACATTTTTTCGTAAAAGCCTGTTTGCTTAAAAGCGTGCGAAGGCAATTGCTGCTTGAAAAATTTTTTTACCCCTTTTTCATCGGTTTCGTTTCGGGCATGCCCGTTTTTTATATACCAGCTATATAATTGCAAAGCAAGGTTTGAAAGCCGGGTAATCATACGCCGGCGATCGTTCACTTCAATGGCTTCCATCGTTAAGCGGTCGGCCCTGTCTTGAATGCTGCGGGTTATATGTAAGGTTTCAATTTTCTTCTCCAGCGATATAACCTGGATTAAAAAACTATCCTGGTGATATGTAATAGCCAGCTCTTTTACTTTGTCTAATATTTTAAGGCTTTGCAGGTATAAACCTTTGTTATACAAAATGCGGGCATAATCAAGTTGTTCATGTAACTGCAGGTCAATAATTTCGGCCGATTTTAATAAGCGAAGGCTGGCAAGTACCTGTTTGTATAAATGTGTTTTTAAATTGGAAAGTTGTGGCTTCTCAATACCCTGCAACTTTTTTAGAAGAAGTGTTTCATCATATTCGGTTATTTTGTCCAAAGCGTCAAACAATCTTATAATTTTTAAATCTTCCTTGGCCGAACTCCTTTTTATATAGAGTTTAAAATTCCTCTTTTCAGCCTTTTCAAGCAAATGAATTAAGAGAAATAAGGGATCGGAAATCCGGTTGGACATAATAATTTGATTGACCTGAAAGTGAATGTCAGCAACGTTCTTAGCAATTAATTAACTGTTTTGTCGTAAAATTATACAACATAAGTTGATTAGAATTGGTTGATGGCTCATGCTACATTTGTGTAACAAGAATGAGAAAAGCATATGGCAGGCAATCGTAGATAAGCAATGTTAAAGGCCGTTTTCTCTTGTACTAAGCTGTAAAAGTCAGCACAAATAATACTTCGAAAATTTTCATATGGCAAGCAATCGTTAAAGGTCGCTCCGTTTCTACGGAGGGGCCATTTTTTTTACAATGTAATGAAGAAAACATTGTTCTGCCAAATCTTATTTAAAATGGCCGAAGCATATTCCCCGGCTGTTACATTAATCTAATAGTAGAATAACCCGGTTTAGGGTTTTAACTAATTTAATGATTTAAGTTTTAAAACCGGATGGTAAGGGTGCACTCCATATTGTCGTTTTTCTTTTTGTTAACCAACATCTGCACTTTGTGGATCTCCGGTTGTGTCACTCCCTTCTACCGCATCTTTTCAAGTGATCCTTTTTCACATTCTGTTGCGACAAATTGGATGCACCCGATGGTTATTAATGTTATCTTGCCTTGAAACAGATTATAATGAAAAAAACCGTACTCTTTCTTTTTTGCGTAGTAATTGCAACAACTACATTTTCCCAGTCAACAAAAAAATTATTTAATGGTAAGGATCTTACCGGCTGGAATATTCATGGTACCGAAAAGTGGTATGTTGAGGATGGAAATTTAATTTGCGAAAGTGGCCCCGATAAAAAATATGGCTACCTCTCTACTAATAAAAATTATAAGAATTTTGTTTTGACTTTACAATTTAAGCAGGAGGCAAATGGTAACAGCGGCGTATTTATACGTTCGGGAATTGAAGGCGTTAAAATTAGTGGTTGGCAAATTGAAGTAGCTCCCTTAAACAACCATACTGGTGGTATTTACGAATCTTATGGTCGTAACTGGTTAATTCAACCAAAGGCTGAGGATGAAAAATATTTAAAGGTTGGTAAATGGAATAAACTTAAAATAGTTGCCAATGGCGATGAGGTTACTTCGTATTTAAATGGACACCAGATGGTTTATTTTAAAGATGCAAAAATTGGTAAGGGCAATGGTTTTATTGCCTTGCAGATACACGACGGCGGCGGCATAAAAGTGCGTTGGAAGGATATAAAAATTAAAGAAATGTAATACCGAAAAGAGCAGCAATGCTCTTTTTTTATTTTTAATACATAATCCTGCTCATAGGAAAACCTATTCCAACTCCAATTGATGTGTTGTTTCCTAGTTTTCGTTGCTTTGATATTTGTTTTGTGAGGTCGAAAAAAGATACCTGGAATTCAATATTAAGTGCTGGCAATTTTTTGCTATTTATAAGCACTACCGGAATGCCCAGCCGGGCGTTTAACAGTTTATTGGTGCCAAAGTTTTGTTGGGCTAATAAGCTAATGCCCACATGCGAATCGTGACTGAAATACACAATACGGGCTTGCAGGCTGGGAGTAATTAAGGTTGTGTAGTTACCAAGGTAACCTTCAGCATTTTTAAGGGATGCCAGGTGTAATGTATCCGTTCCACCAAGTTTTTTATAATCAGTAAGGTTGGTTTTTACAAGCTCGAAACTTTTAATGTTGTTGCTGGCCGCCAGCTTGCCCGAAAGCGTAAAAAATAATTTACCAAACCTGCTACTTTCCCAAAAATGTGTATGGTTCAACAACAGTTCAAAAGGGTAGGGGTGTTTAACATTAAAAGCAACACCAGGTGAAGCTGCCACGCTAAACTTAGGAAAGGCTAAAGGAACATATGTAATAAGGCTCGTCCAGTGGGTTTTAATGGTTTTATAAAAGTTAGTTTTAGTGAGGGTTTCTGCTTGCAGCCGGGCAAATTTTTCACTGTATTCTTCCTCCAGGTTTCTATAAAAATGCGCTTTTATTAATGTAATAGCAGCATCTTTATTAAGACCGGGAAAATCCTCCGTTGGATTTAAATCGTTGAGCGATTGTTCAAATGCCTGTTGTTTGTAACGTATTTCTAATTCAAGTGATTTAATAATGCCAGCCCTCAAGGCATCCATTACGTGTTTTTGGCGGGTATTTGCTTTGTCATTGTCGTCAATACTTGTTTTTACTTTTGCCAGCCAGGTATGATTTAAAGTAAGACCTAATTCATTTTCAAAATGCTTATCAACAAACCCTGCATTTAAACCATCCATTATATTCGCCTTTACCCCAACACTAAAAAGCTTTTTAATAGGTTCATCCAAACCTGCAGCTTTTTGAAAATTATGGTTGATGGTTAATATACCGGTTGAACTTGTAAACGTTACATAATTTGTATAATACGAAAGGTCTCCATTCTCCCCTGCATAACTGGTTTTATCTGCTAGAAAAACATTCATTGCCCTGTTGCTGATTAAAGCCGTTTTTTGGTTGGTTACCTTTTTATTTACCTGCTTAAATGCTGCTATAATTGAATCTTGTTTTTGGGCAGTAGCTACAATTCTGGTTAATAAAATAAGAAAAATTAATAGTAAATACCTCATAGGTTCATCTTAGTAAAAACAAAGAATTCGTTACAGCAAAAGTTACACAACAACTTTATCTAATCCCCATTGCTGCATAATAGCATTATTAAAAACCTTCATGCTTTCTGGTTTTAATAGTTTGTTGCGAACTTTAAGCCATGCATCCAGGTTAGATCCATACATTTTTTTTATTTTATCAAAATCCAATTCATTTACCTTTCCCCAATGCATGGTATGCGGAATGTTTGCCTCCTCTAAAGCTTTCCAAACTTCTTTAAAAAAATTTGTTGTGTCTTTAGAAAAAGTTCCATCTAACTCAAATACACAAGTATGGTCAAAATGCGTAAAACCTAAGGTAGCCGCTGTTTTTTTTACAAAGCGATATGCAAATAACCCGGTGAAAGGCCCTTTTGATTTATTTAAAGAAAGCAGTAAATCCGTAACCTTATTTACATCTTCTATTGATATACCGATAGCTGCACTCAGCAACTTACCATGCAAACTGGTATTATTAAAAATTTCTCCCAATGTGCCTTCTACTTTTTCAAAAGGCTTTAAGGCACCCGCCAATAGCTTATTTACTATGGTGGGCACCAATGCGGGAATTACCGATGTTAGTTTTCCCACAAAACAAGCGGCATCATCACCGGGGCCACAACTTACCTCGCTTTTATTTGGCCTGATGTAATCTTCACGGTAAGGACGTTTATAGAAAGAGTACACGTAAGCACCATTATTAAGGTCGTAAGGGTTAATGCTAACTGCAAAATGGTAAGGTCGCTCACTACCATGCGGAAGGTTCGAATTTGTAAAATCGAGGGTGCGCATCAATTTTTTTAAGCTATCGTCGTAGGGCATTCGCCTCATATAACATTCCAATAAAAAAAGGTCTTCAGCCTCTACCATTACGCTATGAAAAATACCAAAGCAACCCATGCTTACCAATGCTGCATTAAACAATTCATCATCCTGCACTAGTTTTGTTTGTAGTTTTTGTATAAATGAATCAGAAACTACAGGATCCGATTTCCGTTCCAGGTAAATATGCTCGTTTGGGCCGGTAATGATGTGTAATCCTTTAACAAAATCCTGGACTGCGCCAAAATCAAATGCCGAACCATGGGCACCCGTTGCAATAACGCCGGCAATGGTTTGTCCGTTACTGGCCCCGGAGGTTTTGAGCGACAGTTTATAATGTCTTAATTCGCGGCTGAGTTCCCAAACACCATTGCCACATTGGGCAAATAATAGTTTTTGCGGGTCACCGGTATAACCGGGTCTTACACTTTGGGCAGAAACCCGTAAACTGGTATTCAGCGGTTTTGTATTCAGTAAAATACCATTGGTGGCAGTGTTAATTTTGGTCCACGACCAACCTGCTCCTAAACTTCTTAAAGGAGTATTTGTATTAATGGCATTCTGTATCAGGTTTTGAAAAGCCTTTGTACAATCATTATAACTGTCCAAAGCTCCCAACGCCGGCTCATTAGCAATCTCATACAAATCCACAATTTTTTCAACAAAGGTTTCGTGTTTGTTCTCCCACTCTTTTTTGCCTGTTTTTATAATTTTCATAGTGTTGAGATTTTAAAAGGTATCGGTTTTTTTACAAGGTTTGGCACACCTCCATTCAACTTTCATGGGGCTCCAAATTCCCAGCGTAACTACGGTTATCAACGAATAGCCGAAGTTGCTTTTCATAGTAACTTCCGACATGCCATTTACATCAAGCGAGTCGCAAATGGGCGTTTGAATGGTGGGCGGTTTTTGTAATAATCCCCAGAAATAAGCGTGGGCCGTTGCTTTACTCACTTCTGATCCCTCCTGGGCACGGGTTGCAACCCTGTAATTGTAACAACTGGATAATAAAATGGTCACTGTTAAAAGTGAGATCCATTTTTTAAAGGTGGTAATGGGTAACATATTAGATTTTGGTTTAGTACAAAAATTAGGTTTGTTCAGTTGATGTTACGCTAAACTTATGGGTGAAGTAAAGCATCGCGATAATCAATGGTGTACTAAAAATTCAAATTATTTTCTACATATGCAAGCAATATTGCCAGGAATGTGAAAATGGTTTAAGGGTAAGCTGTATTAGAGGGATATTTAAAAGACATTTTATTATACCGGCATAGGTTATAATAGCATCATCCTTGCGTCGCAATCACTTCATCTTTACACCAATTGGCAACAGGCACTATTTACGGAAAGCATATTAATATGTGAGTAGAGCGTATATGGTAAATAAGTTGGACCAGGTGCTTAAAATAATTGTTAGCAAACTAAAAACTCTAAACATTCTTTAAGCTATCGTAGTACAAAGCGGCAGCTCCCAATATACCGCTGTTCTCCAGTTCCGAAACTTCAATCTGCAATTTTTTTAACGATCGCCGGTAGGCAAAGTTGTTTATTGAATTCCACATGGTTTTCTCAAAATAGGGCCATCCTTTCCTAACAGATCCACCTAAAATAATACAGGAAGGATCCAAAGCAAAAAGGATCATTTTAATAGCATTTCCTAAATGTGTACCAAATGCATCGTATTTACTGAGAGCGTCCAAAGCTCCATTGCTGGCAAGGTCAAATACAACCTCTCCATCGGTGTGGAAAACGTTCTGAAAAAACTGGCCACTCGCATAATATTCAAAACAGTGCTCTAAGTAGGGCACCATTCCAAATTCGCCAGCCCCGCAATTTGCCCCGCTATACAATTGATTATTTATAATGATGCCTGAACCCAGTCCGGTACCCAGGGTTAATCCAATCATCGAGGAGTGGCCTTTGCCTTTTCCAAAATAAAACTCGCCAAGTGCAAAGCAATTTGCATCGTTGTTAATATAAACGGGAATGTTATACCGCTCTTCCATCCATTTTTGTAAGGGCACTTCCTTCCACGATGGAATATTTACGACATCATAAACTAATTGTTGATCCACATCAATTAAGCCCGGAACACCTATGCCAATAGCCGCAGTCTGGTTATTAATGAGTGCATCGGTTAACTCAAACAAATCTTCCAAAACTTCTTCAACAGTACCGTTGTTATTAATCTTCTTGCTTTTAATATTAATAAGGTTGTCTTCCTGTACCATTCCTGCCCTTACATTGGTGCCGCCTAAATCTATCCCGATTACATTATTATTTTTCATAAGCTTATCCTATCGAAATTAAGGATCCGGCTTCTTCATCCAGGTAAAGCGTAAACGAAGGATGGGTTCGTAAAAAGGTAGCCGGTATTTCATCAGAAATATCTGCTTCAACCAGCTTTTTTACAATTTCGGCTTTGTTTTTTCCGCTTACTATTAAAAATACATGGCTGGTTTCGGCGAGGTTTGCAAGCCCCATGGTTAATCCGTGGGTTAATGATTGGGGTTTGGAAAAATATTTCTGACCAATTGCCTGGGTTTGGGCTGCAATTTCAGCAACATGCGAATGATGGTTGGCGGCTGTGCCCGGTTCATTCATACCAACATGGCCGTTCATGCCTAATCCAACAACGGCAATATCAATTCCGCCTTTGTTTTTTATATATTCCTCTATGCGATTGCATTCCGCCTCTAAAGTTTTTGCCCTGCCGTTGTAAAAACACAGCCTGTCGTCCGTAACGTTTAACGGATTGAACAAGTGATTATTTAAATGATATTGGCAACTTCCTTCATCTTCACCATTAAGCCCAACCCATTCATCTAATCCCACAAAACTCCAACCCGATACATTAATTAAGTTAGTAAATACTTTTTCGCATAGGTGCTGGTAAATACCTTTTGGGCTATCCCCCGAAGCCACACATAAGAGCGGGGCAGGTATTTTACTAATGATATTAATTAAATCAGTTAATGCCTTTTGGCACATTTGATCGTAGGTTTTAGAAACAATTATTTTCATAAGAGATGGGATTGGTTTAATGATAATGAGGTAGAAAAAGTATGACATTAATATCCTTCACCAGTTCCTAACCAAAGATCAATAGGTTTTGTAACTTTTGGGTTAAAGGGCAATTCTATTTTTCTTCCTTCTGCTGCTGAAGCATATGCTGCATAAATTACTTCCAATACAGCTCTACCATCTTCGCCGGTAACCAAAGGTTCTTTATTGTTTTGAACACAATCAATAAAGTGATGCAGCTCGTGGGGATAACCCTGGTTAAAAACTTCTTCAAACACAGTAAAACTCCAGCCAACTGTAGTATCTGCTTTTTCCATGGCATAATCGTACCCATGCTTACTGTACGATACAGCGGCATTTCCCATAAACAAATCGGCATATACAACCCCGCCGGTACCATAAACCTCGCTTTTGTCATCCATTCCCCCATGTTTTGCCCAACTGTTTTCCGCAACTGCGGTTACACCATTATCAAATTCAATAATCATCACTGAATTGTCTTCACCTTTTGTGCGCTCCTTATGTAAAACGGTTGACATAGTAGCATAAACACTGTTTATTTTAGCATTGCCGGTCATCCATCTAAACCATTCAATAGCGTGGCAACCCATATCCATCAGCACACCACCGCCCGACAGGTTTACATCGTAAAACCAATCGGAATGTGGTCCTGAATGTTTCTCCGCCTGTTTTAGCATGTACACTTCTCCAACGGCACCCTGGTTAACCATTTGCCTGACCCGTTCGTATTTTGGAGCAAAACATAATTCCTCCGCGTACATTAGTTTAACTGCTGCCTGTTTGCAGGCTTCAATCATTTCATCTGCTTCCTCTAAGGTTACTGCCAATGGTTTTTCAATAATAATATTTTTGCCTGCGGCCGCAGCTTTTAGTGTAGCCTGGTGGTGTAAAAAATTTGGCAGACAGATATCAATGACATCGCAGCCGGATTGTGCTATTACTTCGTCAATATTGTTGTACCAGTGGGCAATATGATGTTTTTGGGCAAAGGCTTTTGCTTTTTCAGCATTGCGGGTGTAAACGGCTACAACTTCGGCTTCGGGTACAAACCGTTTATAACTTTCAATATGAATATCGCTAATGAAGCCGGCTCCCAATAAGGCTACTTTAATTTTTTTCATAAGCGGGTAATGTTTTTTTATTTATGATAAATATATTGGATTGGTTTGGAGTTTTAAAAAGTTGATTGGAAAGATGCGGTACAAGTGAGTGACACAACCGGGGATTCACAAAGCATCCATTGCTGAAAACCCCATAATAAAACCAAAAAATACTAACTTATGGCATGATATTTAGAAAAGCCGACTGAATAACTCACAACTAAATAAGCAACTAAATAAATGCAACGCCTTAATTCCGGACATTAGTGTTTATGAGTTTACTAATATTGCATGCTGTGTGCGGATAAGGCTTTGTGGGTATTTTGCAACTTTAATTAATATTGACACGTCATTACAACCCATAAGTGCAAGGTTTGTATTTAAATTTTAAGTTTGAATTTTGTATCTTATAAAATAATGGAATTATGAAAGTGGTTACGAAAAAAGAAGACAATCTCGTTCTTCAATTATGGAACAAATTTGTTCCATTTTGGCCGTTGTTCCTGGTGCTGATCGTGATTTTTTTGGCGGGTGCATGGGCATACCTGCAATATAAAGCACCCCTTTACCAGGCTACTGCCAGTATATTAATAAAAGATGAAAAGAAGGGATCGGACGATTCAAAATTGAGTGAATCGTTGAATTACCTTTCGTCCAAAAAAATTGTAGAGAACGAAATTGAGGTTCTAAAGTCAAACTCATTATTAAAAGAAGTTGTACTGAATTTAAACTTATATGCAGCGGTTTATGAAGAAGGGAAATTTAAACCTACCCTACTTTACGAAAATGCTCCGGTTACAATCATTCATAAGGACGCTGATACTTTACGAACTGACCAAAAAGTATATTTTTCAATTCAAAGAAGCACCGGTAAAGTAGTGATTAACGACAAGGTATATCCATACGACGAATGGGTAAATACTAGGATAGGTATGGTAATGTTTATTGCAAAATCGGGGTACGTACCATCGGACAAGCCGCTTTTTTTTACCTTAACCAATCCAAAGGTTATGGTAAATGCTTTGGGTTCTATGCTTAATGTGTCTTCGGTAAGCAAGCTATCGTCAGTTATTGGTTTAAGCATAATGGATCAGTCGAGCGTACGTGCAGAAGATATTTTACGGGAAATTTTAACGGGTTATAATAAAATTCTATCCGATGAAAAGAACACTCTCGCCAAAAATATTTCTTCATCTGTTGAAGACCGGTTGAATTATGTAAAACAGGATTTGGACTCAATAGAGCGGAAAATACAACAGTTTAAAGCCAATGGTGCATTGGATATCAGCTCGCAGGGAAAGTTGTTTCTCGAAAATGTTAGTACAAACGATCAGAAGTTATCTGAAATAAACATGCAGATGGCTGTTTTAAACCAGGTGGGTAATTATATCCAGTCTAAAAATAATGTTGGTGGGATTGTGCCATCAACATTAGGAGTTAGCGATCCCATGTTATCGCAGCTTTTAAATAAACTTTACGATGCTGAACTACAATATGAAAAACTAAAAAAGACCACTGCCGAAAATAATCCGGTATTGGTTGCCGTTACCGATGAAATAAAGAAAATTAAACCGGGTATTCTTGAAAATATTGAAAGCCAGCGAAGAAGTTTATCGGTAAGTAAGAATAATCTGTATGCTACCAATGGCGCTTATTCTTCTATTATGCAAGCCATTCCTCAAAAAGAAAGGGATTTGGTTGAGATAAGCAGAGAGCACAGTATTAAAAGCAACATTTATAATATATTGTTACAGCGCAGAGAGGAAGCAGCCCTTTCCTATTCATCCAATACCCTTAATAATAAAGTAGTTGATGAACCCGAATCGTCACAAGGGCCAGTAAGCCCGAACAAAAAGCTTATATACCTCGCTTCCATTGTTTTTGCCATGGCTGTGGGCGTATCGCTCATAGTTGGTAAAGAGTTGCTCAGTAGCAAAATATTATATCGTAACGAGATTGAACAGCTTACTACCTTCCCGGTTATTGGCGAAATAGCTTACGAAAAATCTAATAATCCATTAGCCATTGCCGATGGAAAAAGAGGGCTGGTTGCGGAGCAGTTCAGAAAATTGCGTGCTTCTATATACCATATGGGTATGGTTGAAAACAAAAAGAAAATTCTTATTACTTCCACAATATCCGGAGAAGGTAAAAGTTTTGTAGCAGCAAACCTTGGGTTAACATTAGCCTTAGCAGGAAAAAAGGTGATTTTACTGGAGTTTGATTTAAGTAATCCGGCACTTAGCGAAAAATTAGATGTTAACGAGGAAAAAGGAATATCCAGTTATTTACAAGGCGAGAGTGAAGCGGAGGAAATTATTAAACCAACAGATGCAAGTAGAAACCTGTTTATAATTCCTTGCGGCGATTTGCCCGACAATCCATCTGAGCTTATTATGAATGGAAAAGTTCAGGAGCTATTTGCTTACCTGGAGGGTAAATTTGATCATATCATTGTTGATTCTGCCCCCGTTGGAGCCTTATCCGACGCTTATATTTTGTCTCCATTATGCGATTCAACTCTCTATATCGTTCGTCACAATTATACTCCCAAAGCAGGATTACAAAGATTAGAAGGAGAAAACAACATTGAATTATTAAAAAACGTAACCATCGTTTTCAATGGTGTTCAACCCCGTGGTTTTAGTAAGAGCGATTATGGTTATGGGTATGGTTATACAAAAGGTTATTTAAACCAGCCAAAACCAAGAAAGACTAAACTTTTGGATAACAAAACAGTTTAGAATTCGTTTCTAATTCGTCAATACTATTTTCTGTAATCAGATGATCTCATGAATTATGTGATTGAGGAGGGCGAAGCCATAAACAAATAGCTCATATTTTTTTTAAAAACAACAAACAAGTAACTAATTTTTAGTTTGTGTTACCAACTGCTGGTTTTCTACGGAGCCTTTGTTGCGTCGCACTCTTGTACAAAAAATCTTTACTCAACCCTTCAAAATCGTATCCCTTTCTGTAATGTTTGCAGAAAGGTTTTTATAAACTATGAGTTTGTTCAGTTACCCGGTTACATTTATTAAAGGCTACTTAAATAAAGGTCATTCCCGCAGCGTTAATGCAAAAAAAAACATCCTCGCATCTTTTTTAATAAGGGGAGGAAGTATTGTAATAAGTTTATTGCTGTTGCCTTTAACCCTGCACTACGTAAACCAAACTCAATATGGTATTTGGTTAACCTTAAGTTCAATAATAACCTGGTTTAGCTTTTTTGATATTGGCTTTGGAAACGGTTTGCGTAATAAGTTTACCGAGGCAGTATCCCGTGGCGAGCATGAACTTGCACGTATTTATGTAAGTACTACTTATGCTATTCTTATCATTATCATATCAATTATTCTACTACTGTTTTTTGTTATTAATCCATTTTTAAACTGGGCATCTATACTAAATACCTCACCCCAAATGGCGGGCGAATTAAAAATTTTGGCGCTCATTGTATTTGTGTTTTTTTGTATCCAGTTTGTATTGCAATTAATTACTACCATACTTACAGCCAATCAACAGCCGGCAAAAGCATCCTTTTTTAATTTCCTTGGCGGACTGTTTTCTTTAATAATCATATTTATTTTAACCAAAACCACACAGGGCAACCTTATATACCTGGGTACAGCACTCTCGTTTACACCGGTTTTTGTGTTGGCACTGGCAAGTGTATGGTGTTTCTTTGGTGCTTATCGCAAGTACACTCCATCTATTAAGTTTGTAAAATTTACCTACGCCCGTGACCTGATGAGTTTAGGGTTAAAGTTTTTTATTATCCAGATAGCCTTTGTTATTTTATACCAGACAAGTAATATTATTATTGCCCAGCTTTTTGGCCCCGCACAGGTTACCCCATATAATATTGCCTACAAATATTTTGGAATTATCCCTATGATTTTTGGCATTGTACTGGTTCCGTTTTGGAGCGCCTTTACCGAAGCCTGGAGTACAAAAGATATAGGTTGGATTGAGGATACCATGAAGAAATTGAAACTGCTGGTTTTATTGGTTTTAATTGTAACAATAGTAATGTTGGTTTTTGCAAACTTTGTTTTCAAGCTTTGGGTGGGTAACGAAATTTTGGTGCCCATTACATTATCGGCCGTTATGGCAATGTATGTTGTACTAAATGCATGGAACAGCATTTACAGTAATTTTTTAAATGGTGTTGGAAAAATAAAACTGCAATTATACATTTCACTTTTAGGAAGTCTTATTAATATTCCATTAGCAATTTACTTAGGAAAAAGTTTAGGTATTTACGGTGTGGTATTGTCTACAACCATCATAAGTTTGGTTTCTGCAGTGTTGCTTCCTATACAGTATAATAAAATAATTAAAGATAAGGCCCAGGGTATTTGGGTAAAATAATAGCAGATGAATGTGTTGATACTTTCTACCCAAAATCCTTATTACACCTCGGGAATTGTTGCTTACAATTTATACAAAGGTTTAAAGGGTGCGGGCCATAATACAAAGGTTTTAACCAAATTGTATGGAGTTTATGAAGAAAATGATTTTGTTAGTATGGAAACTTCTTTTGATGTTTTTTGTAACAAAATGCAGGTTAAGTTTAAAAGGGTACTTAACAGGCTGCCGTTTTTAAGTATTAAAAGCAAAGTAAAAACGGATCATGAATATCATGTCCAGGATTTTGATCAAACGGTGGAATACCATAGCACCAGGAGCATCCTCAAAAAGGCAAAAATGAAGCCTGATGTTATTTTTTACTTGTTCCAGCAAAATTATTTAACCGCTAAAAATCTATACGAACTTAATACTATAACAGGTGCTCCCATATATTGGTATATGATGGATACGGCCCCTTTAACCGGCCTGTGTCATTATTCATGGAACTGTGATGGATATACAAAAGGTTGCGGTAGTTGTCCGGCAATATATTCAACAAATCCAAACGATCAGTCAGCTAAAAACTTTCAGTATAAATTAAAGTATCTGAGCAAAACAAATATTAATATTATTACCCCTACCGAATGGCAAAATAAAAAAGCCGTGGAAAGTTTGCTTTTTAAAAACAACCCTATCCACAAAATAATATTATCTATCGATCCGATTGTTTATGATTTTGTATCTAAAAGTGAAGGGAAGAAAAAATTGGGAATTGAATTAAACAGGAAAGTTATATTTTTTGGCTCAACCTCGGTTAACGACAAACGAAAAGGAATGCGTTATCTTTTTGAGGCATTAGAAATACTAAAAAAAGATTACCCCATAAACCAGGAAAACATTTTATTAATGATTGCAGGCAATTTTGATGAATCAAAAATCTCATTGCCTTTTAAAATAAAAAACCTGGGCCTTCTGAAAAATAGTGAGGAATTAGCTGCAGCTTTTCACGCTGCGGATGTTTTTGTTTGCCCTTCTATTGAAGATTCCGGACCTATGATGATTAATCAATCCATTATGACGGGCACCCCGGTTGTATCGTTTAAGATGGGTGTTTCTGAAGATATTGTAGTTACAGGTAAAACTGGTTACAGAGCTAAACTTATGGATAGCCCAGACCTGGCAAAAGGAATTAGTTATGTATTGGATTTAAATAAAGATGCTTACGGAACTTTATGTTTAAATAGTAGGGAATTAGCTATAAATAACTTTTCGTTTAACGCAGCAACAGAACAAATTTTAAGATTGATTGAAAAGGATAGCACTCATGGATAGGATAACGCTGTTTTTAATGAGTTATAAAGGATATTTTATTTTGCAATCTTTTATAAACGAATTCGGACCTGACAAAATAGATTTTGTAGTTACTTCCAAAGATTCCAATGTTCAAAATGATTATTATACTGATATAATCGGTTTATGTAAGGCAAATAATATTAAATGC
This sequence comes from Chitinophagales bacterium, assembly GCA_038256825.1. Classification (GTDB taxonomy): domain Bacteria; phylum Bacteroidota; class Bacteroidia; order Chitinophagales; family Chitinophagaceae; genus Segetibacter. The sequence continues at coordinate 23,094 of JBBSJX010000001.1, read as the reverse complement.
TACGATAGGAGAGATGATTACAAGCCCAAGACCCAATATGCGTTCGCTATATCTTGGAGGTGGCTTATCAATCTTGATAAAACTATTTTGATCGTTTTGCACGACTCGTTATTACCAAAATACAGGGGATTTGCTCCACTTGCAACTGCCCTTATTAATGGTGATTCGCAAGTAGGGGTTACGGCATTGTTTGCTTCGGAGGAGTATGACAAAGGTGATATTATTGAACAGCGGTCAGTATCAATACAATATCCCATAAAAATTAATGATGCAATAAACCTTGTTTCGGATTGTTATTTTGATTTGATTAAATCAATCACTCAAAATATTCTTAATTCAAAAAAGATAAGTGCAACTGTTCAGAATGAGAAGGAAGCATCGTATAGTTTATGGTTGGATGAAAAAGATTATACGATTAACTGGAATATGGACGCTCCAAACATAAAACGTTTTATTGATAGTGTAGGTTTTCCATTTAATGGGGCTGTAACTAAAATAAATGATGTGCAGGTTAGAATAATAGATAGTGAAGTTATAAATGATGTTCAAATACCAGTCAGGCATCCTGGCAAAGTGATTTTTGTTAAGGAAGGCAAGCCTGTAGTTGTATGCGGAAAAGGTTTACTAAAAATTACAGAAATAGTTGATGAAAGCAATAATAGTTTGTTGCCTCTTAAAAAATTCAGGTCCCGTTTTGAGTAAGGCTCAGCACCTCTTAATTTCAACTATACCTTATTGATTATAAATACAAAGAATTAAATAGACTCAATAAATTTATAAATGATCCCTTTTAACAAGCCTTATCTCACCGGTAAAGAAATGCACTATATGTACCAGGCAGTTTATTCTGGTAAAATTTCTGGAAATGGAATTTTTACACAAAAGTGCCAGGCATACTTTGAAAAAACTTATGGTTTTAAAAAAACATTACTTACCACATCTTGTACAGACGCTTTGGAAATGTGTGCAATATTAGCAGACATACATCCCGGGGATGAAGTAATAGTGCCTTCTTATACTTTTGTATCAACAGCACTGGTTTTTGCCCGTGAAGGAGCTAAAATAATTTTTGCGGATAGCAACGAGTTAAATCCTAACATTGATACTGAAAAAATTGAAGCTTTAATAACACCTAAAACAAAAGCTATAGCGGTTGTTCATTATGCGGGTATTGCCTGCGATATGGATGTGGTAATGGCCTTGGCAAAAAAATACAACCTGATTGTTATTGAAGACGCTGCCCAGGCAATTAATTCTTTTTATAAAGGAAAAGCTTTAGGTTCAATAGGTCATTTAGCAGCCTTTTCTTTTCATGAAACAAAAAACATTAATTCAGGCGAGGGTGGAATGCTGGCAATAAACGATGAGAATTATTGTAAAAGGGCCGAAATAATTTGGGAAAAAGGAACCAATCGTTCTGAGTTTTTTAGAGGCGAGGTAAATAAGTATGAGTGGGTTGATACTGGCTCTTCTTTTTTGCCTTCAGAAATAAATGCAGCATACCTGTTCGCTCAGATTGAAAACATGGATGACATTCAGGCAAGAAGGCAGGAAATTTTTGATCGTTATTATGCCGGCTTAGAAAGTTGGGGAAAAGATAATGGTATCCAATTTCCATTTATACCTGATTATGCCACAAATAACGGTCATATGTTTTACATGGTTTGTAAATCACTTGATCAAAGGAGTGCGTTAATAGCACATTTAAAAGAAAATGGTATTTATGCAGTCTTCCATTATTTAAGTCTTCATAAAAGTTTATTCTATAAAAAAAAGTATGAAGGAAACGAACTGATAAATAGTGACAGGTACACAGATTGTTTAGTTAGGCTACCTATGTTTTTTGAATTAAGTAATAAGGATATTGATAAAATAGTGGATTGTATTAAAGCATTTGTATTTTAATGAATAAATTAGTTCAGACAATTTTCATTATTTTATTTCCATTTTATCCTATCTGGGCGTGGTTTGTATATACGTATACAAATAAACCAATCGAGTTTTTTACATCCATTCTTATTGTTCCGATTGCACTTTATTTTGTTGTTTATAAAAATAAAAAATTACCTAGGTATCTTATTTTTTTTATTTTATTTACTGTATACCACATAAGTTCTGTTTTTATAAACGACACCATTCCTAAAGAGACAAATAAAGTCTATTTTTTATTTTCTGATCCTAATATACTTGCATGCCTGTTCTTTATATTAATTGAGTATTCTACATTCTCCGAAAGGTTTATGAATAGGATGAATAAGAATATTCTAATCATTGTTATTATTTCATTAATAGTAAGTATCATTCAAATAAAAAATCCATCCTTCTTTTTTAATACAACTATGGATGAGGATTTGTTGTACGTTGGCGATAACAGGAACTTTTCAATCTATAGCTGGACAAATATTAACTCAACGGGTATAACCTTCCCCATTTTAATATCATTAATGGTCAGTTTATATGAAAGAAAAAAAGCTGAGCTATCTATACTTGTTATAAGTGCAGTGATAGTATCTTTTTTAACCAGAGCACGTTACATTATGTTATCAGCGATTATCGTTTTATCCCAAATATTTTTTAATACTGCAAGGTCTTTAACAAAAAGGGTCTCCCTTTTTGTAATTTTTTTGATAGGTATATTTTCTATAATTGTTGTAGCCAGTAATTTTGGTTTCGATATTGAAGAAGTTGTAAACAGCAGGATTTTGGAAAAGGATTCGGATATGGCTTCTGCAAAAGCAAGAGTATTGTCCTATGATGTTTTTATGATTGTTTTTCCTGAAAATCCGTGGTTTGGAGTAGGGCCTGAAACGAAGAAAGATGTAATAGATTTATTAGGAGGAGAAGCACCACTAATTCATGTTGGTTATTTATCCTACTTATATTTTTATGGTATTGTTGGATGTGCTTTCTTTTTTCTCTCTCTCTTTTTTCTGCTACGTTATGCCTGGATCGTAGGACGAAGGGTGAACTTTTGGGGAACTTTTTATGGAATTGTGGCACTTTGCTTTGCAAATACAACGTTCGTTTATTTTAATTTAAGTGAGATGGGTGTGGTACTGTCGTTAATGTACCTCAAATATTATGGCAACTATTCAAAGAGATTAGGAGATGATAATGAAAGTTTGGAAGAGGAACCCGTGTTGAACAATGCCTCAAAAAGCTTGCATAACCCAATGGCAACTTTGCAATTAAATAAATAGTGGTTTTATTATTCATGGTGTTGAATTATATGGATTGTTGGATAAAAAAGATATTAGATGAGTTTGGTAATTTTTGGAGATTTATTTTCTTTTCCTGAAGGTAGTGCTGCAACTAACAGGGTTTATACTTATGCAAAGGGCTTTAAGGAGCATGGAGTTAATGTTTATGTTATCTGTTTTAATGATGACTATGTTAATGAAAAGGAAGGTGAAATAGATGGTATTAAATATTTTCAGCCATTAGCACAAAAACAAAGAAGTGGAAGTTTTTTTGTTAGAAGGCTGCATAAGTCTTTAAAATTTTATAACACTTATAAAATAGTTAAGGAGATAAATAGAATAGATAAAATTATTGCAATAAATAGTTGGAGTAATCTTCACAAAACCCACGCCTTTGCAAAGCTTTTATGTAAGCTGGTAAATGCAAAGTTAGTTTTGGAAATAAGTGAACACCCCATGCGTTTTTATGAGGGTAGTGCAATGAGGCGGATGAAAGGAAGGTTTCTTTTTAAATTGGAAACCGGCTTGGCTGACGGTATTTTTTGTATTTCTAACTTTCTTATTAATTATTACAAAGCCAAAGGTATTAGTTCATCCAAATTAATTTTAATTCCAAGTACTGTTGACCCAGAGAGATTTATTAATAACACTATCAAACCTGTAAATTATAACTATGTAGGATATTTCGGGTCTTTAACTTTTGACAGGGATGATATAGGTTTATTGATACGGGCATATGCTAAATTTAATTATAATAAGGATAGCATTAGACTGGTTTTGGGCGGTTTTTGTACCGAGGGGCAGCGGATAGAAATTATAAATCTGATTAAAGAATTAAAAATTGAAAATAACGTAATACTGTTAGGTTATCTGAGTAGAGAAGAAATCATTAAATATGTTGCGCATGCAGATGTACTTGTGATGGTTAGAGCTAACGACCTTTTATCACAGGCATCATATCCCTCAAAACTTACTGAATTTCTTGCCAGTTCTAATCCAGTTATTTCAGTTAATGTTGGGGAGATTTCTTATTATATTAAAGATGCACAGGATGCATTTTTGATTGAACCTGGAGATGAAAATGCACTGTCTGCTAAATTGAATTATGTTTATGATCATCCTGCCATTTCAATTCAAATAGGTAAAAATGGAAGAAAATTAACTGAAACAATTTTTAATTATAAATACCAGGCGAAAAGAATGCTTGACTTTATAAGTACTCTTTCTTAGTTTATAAGTTTGCTATTTACTAATAGGCAGGGTATAAATTTTGAATAAATAGCAGTATTATGAAATTTTGTTTTTTTGGATATATGTCCTGTGCCATTCAAGGACAAACAATCGGTGGTGGTGAATTCCAGTCTTATCTTCTTGCAAAAGCCCTGGCATTGGATGGGCATGAAGTGGTGGTTATTGATCCATATGTTGAGGAAGGTTTTACAACAGATGAAGGCATTAAATTAATTAAGGTTCCCAATTGGAACAAGGGTATAAAAGGCCTGAGATTGTTCACCAATCGGATACCCGCCTTGTATAAACTATTTAAGGAACAAAATGCCGATTTCTACTATGTAAGAATGAGAAGTTATATTCACTTACTTTCATATCTTGCGGCAAAAAAGAGAAAAGCAAAATTTATACAGGCAATTGCTTCAGATATTGATATACTTTCTTTTTCTGATAAATATGAATATGAGTATAAATCTGGTTTTAAGATAAGTAAATATCTGGCAGAGAATTTCCCCAGTGATTTAATATTTAATTACCTATTAAAAAACGCAGATTATATAACACTTCAACATTCAGGTCAATATCCAAAATCAAAAACTGACAAAAGTAAAAAGATAATATTTCCCAATATTATTGACCTGGCAAAATTGCCGGAGTATAAAAATGAAAGGGGGAATTACTATTTATATGCAGGATCGTTGACTATGTTAAAAGGAGCTGATAATTTATATAAATTAATTAGGAAACTGGATCCTCGTGTACCTATAAAAATAGTTGGTATGCCTAAGGGAGATGAGGTTACAAAACTATACAACGAATTAGGAAAGCTGAAAAATATTACACTAATCGGTCAAAAAAATCAGGCCGAAACTTATGCGTTAATCGCTAATGCTAAGGCTGTAATAAATACCTCTTACTTTGAAGGGTTCCCAAATATTTTTTTAGAAGCCTGGGGTAATGGTGTTCCTGTAATCTCATTAAATGTTAATCCAGGAAACATTTTCAATCAATACAATTTAGGAATATTCTGTAATGGGGATGTTGATAAAATGAAAATCAGTATTGAAACGGATGCTGTTGACTCCATTTCCCGTAATTGTTTAATTGAATTTGTAAAAAAATATCATGATTTTAATAGTGCAGGTCAACGCTTCTTAAAATTGATCACTTCTTAATTTTAACTTCATGCATAATATGCGTTTTGGGATTTGATACTTGTGAATTTATGAGATTTTTATTTTTTATTGATAACTTATCATCAGGAGGGAAAGAAAGAAGATTAATTGAGTTAATTAAAGGACTGATAAAAGAGAAATATGTCAATTTTGAACTGGTAGTTTTAAGTGACACTATTCATTATAAAGAAATTTTTGATTTTGGACTTACGATTCATAAAATTGTACGAAAATCCAAACGAGATTTAACCGTTTTTTCCCAGGTGTATAAAATCTGTAAGAATTATAAACCTGATTTTGTTCATTGCTGGGATAGTATGTCTGCAATCTATTTAATACCATCCTCCATATTACTTGGTTTCAAAATAATTAATGGAATGGTTTCTGATGCCCCGGATATTAAAGATTTGGACAAAATACTTTGGTGGCGTGCCCGATTCACTTTTTTGTTTTCAAAACTAATTATTGGAAATTCTTTAGCTGGGTTAACTGCTTATAAAGCTCCTGTTAGAAAAAGTATTTGTATTAAAAACGGCTTTAATTTCAATAGAACTCATCAACTGGTTGACCGGGAACAGGTAAAAAATAAATTAGGAATAAAAACACCATTTATTGTGGGCATGGTTGCCACAAATTCAAAATATAAAGATTATACAACATTTTTTAAAGCGGCACAAAAAATATTAAATAAAAGAAGCGATGTTACATTTATTGCAATAGGTGTAGACACTGAAAAGTTAACCATTAATGGCCATGATGCAAATATTTTGCTACTGGGAAAAAGAAGTGATATTGAGGAGTTAATTAATTGTTTTGATGTTGGAACCTTATCAACATATACCGAAGGTATTTCTAATTCAATATTAGAATATATGGCTTTAGCTAAGCCTGTAATTGCTTCAGGTGGAGGAGGAACTCCAGAAATTGTTGAAGATGGTAAAACTGGTTTTTTAATTCCAGTACGTAGTCCTCAGATTTTAGCAGACAAAATTGACCTATTATTAAATAATCAAAATTTAAGATTAAATATGGGTAAGGCGGGTAACTTTAAAATTCGTAATGAATTTTCAATTGAGAAGATGATTAATGAATATTTGATCCAATACAGAAATCTTGTTAATAATTAGAATAGGTTACAACCACTCGACCGCTTTAAACATCTACTATATCATAATTGATTTATAAAGTATTTTTTAAAATAGGTGCCCCCCACTATGTTTCAAAATAAATTAAGGATAGGTTTATTACTCGACGATGAATCGGCTTGCTTATGGGTTTACAAAATGCTTGAACAAATTCATTTAGGTGATTATGCTGAAATTGTTTTAATCGTTAAAAAAAAGGCTTCTGAACAGCCCCAATCAGTTTTTAACAAAAGGAAAAACCTTCCTTTTTTGTTTAATAATTTATATAAAAAATTTGAGCGAAGTTTTTTAAAAGCTAGTCCCGATGCATTTAGGATCGTTAGCCTTGAGCCTATCCTTAAACAAATAGATATACTTGAAGTAAAGTGCATTGAAAAAAAATTCTCGGATTATATTGTAGACACTGATATTGAAAAAATTAAGCAGTACAATATTGATGTTTTTTTGAGATTAGGTTTTAGAATACTGCGTGGTAATATTTTAAAAAGTGCAAAGATGGGAGTTTGGTCGTACCATCATGGTGATAATTTTAATTACAGGGGCGGCCCTGCCGGTTTTTGGGAAGTTTTTAAAAGAGATAGAGAAGTTGGATCCGTTTTACAAATTTTATCTGAAGATCTTGATGGCGGAGAAGTTTTATACCGGTCATGGTCAACAATTTACAGAACGTTGGAGCAGAGTTTAAATAGCTATTATTGGAAGACTGCTCTTTTTGTTCCCAGGAAATTAAAGGAATTACATACAAAGGGTGAGGAGAAATTTTTTGAAAAATTAAGACTAGAGAATGGTAAACTATGCTTTTATTCAGAAAGATTATATACTACGCCAAGAAACAGCGAGTTTCTTTCTCTCTTCATTTCAAATTATTGGGATTGGCTAAAATTGAATATTTGGAAAATTTTTAATTTCGAGCAATGGGTGCTACTTTATTCATTTAATCAAAATGGTTTATCTACTTCGTTATTTCGGTATAAAAAACTGGTGCCTCCTAAAGACCGGTTTTGGGCTGACCCATTTGTTGTTTTTGAAGAAGGTAAGTATTTTATATTTTTTGAAGAACTCATATATAAAGAAACAAAGGGTCATTTGTCGGTGATTGAAATTGATAAGAAGGGCGTAACCTCCCAACCAAAAGTAATTTTAAAAAAACCATATCATTTATCTTACCCTTTTATTTTTAAATACGAGGATACTTATTACATGATTCCTGAAACTGAGGAAAATGCTAACATTCAATTATATCAGTCCACAAATTTTCCGTATGAATGGAAATTTAAAATGAATTTGATGGAAAATGTGAAGGCTGTGGACACAACTTTGTTTATTGAAGACGGCAAATTCTGGATGTTTACCAATATAAAGGTAATTGATGGAGGAGCGTATAGTGAAGAACTTTTCCTCTTCTCTTCAGATAGTTTATTTAGTAATTCGTGGACAAGTCATCCAGCTAACCCTGTTGTTTCTGATGTAAAATCTGCCAGGCCTGCGGGTAGGTTATTTTATAAGGATGGGAAGCTTTACCGGCCGTCGCAGGATTGCTCGTACAAATATGGCTATGCTACCGTTATAAATGAGGTGCTGGTTTTAAATGAAAATGAATATAAGGAAGTAGCAGTTACTAAGTTATTACCTAACTGGTCGAAGGAGGTTAGTGCCACACATTCGTTTACATACGATAATGGCTTATCTGTTATAGATGCTTCTGTTAAAAGAAGTAAATGGTTTTAAACTATTATATTTTTATACAGTATTACGTTATCGCAGTTGTTGCTGCCATGAAAAGTTTTTGTACAAGTGAGTGACACAACGATGTTGCCCTAAGATGAAATGCTGGTCAATAAAAAATTAAAGTACTTTATAGCTTTAAGAAATAATTCAACATTTAGCTTTTTTGGTTTGAATATTGCACATCATCACGATGATTTATATAAATAGAAATTATGTGTGGCTTTTCAGGTTTTTGTGATTTTAGGAGGCGGTTAAATATTGAGGATCTTGTAAAGGGAACAAGTGTTTTACAACATAGGGGACCTGACAGTGGAGATACTGAATTTTTTGAAAATCCCCATGCTAATATAGGGTTTGGCCATAGGCGTTTGTCCATAATGGATGTGTCGGAAAACGGCAGCCAGCCTATGTATAATGACGATAAGAGTATTGTTATTATATTAAATGGTGAGGTATATAATTTTAAAGAAATCAGGAAAGAACTACAGGAACTTGGGTATGTTTTCCACTCCGACAGCGACACCGAGGTGATCATTAAAGCCTATCAACAATTTGGAATTGATGCAGTGCATAAGTTTATAGGCATGTTTGCTTTTGTTATTTACGACATTAAAAAGCAGGTTATTTATATGCTTCGCGATAGGGCAGGGGTTAAGCCTTTGTACTATTTTAAAAAAAATGATTGTATTGTTTTTGCTTCTGAACTGAAGTCAATTTATACTTATCCTGTTTTTGAAAAAATTATAAATGAGCACGCAGTTTCATTGTTTTTTAAGTATGGATATATAAGGGCGCCTCATACAATTTTTAAGGATACCTTTAAGGTACATCCAGGTCATTATATAAAAATTGATCTTTCCTCGCAAAAAGTTGAAGACGTTAAGTACTACGACGTTTTAGATTTTTATAATAAGCCTAAATTAAAAATATCGGAAGAAGAGGCGACGGAAGAAGTTGAAAGACTTTTTACATCGGCCTTTCAATACCGGATGGTGAGCGATGTACCGGTAGGCGTTTTTTTAAGTGGAGGTTATGATAGCAGTGTTGTAGCTGCAGTGTTGCAAAAAAACAATACCCAACGAATTAAGACTTTTACCATTGGATTTAACGAAGAGAAATATAATGAAGCGCCTCATGCAAAAATAATGGCGGCGCATATAGGTACTGATCATCACGAATATTACTGCACAACAAAAGAGGCCCAGGATATTTTGCCCACCCTTGCCGATATTTACGACGAACCTTTTGGCGATAGTTCTGCCATTCCTACAACCTTGGTTAGCCAGTTTGCCCGTAAGCATGTAACAGTAAGCTTATCGGCAGATGGAGGTGATGAAATTTTTGCAGGGTATACACGCTATCCCTTCCTGCAAAATATAAATAATGTGATTGATAAAGTACCGGGTTTTGTTAGAAACGCTGGAAAAACGATCACTAATGTATCTGCAAGCATTTTGCCTTCAATTAAAAAGAATTCAAAATTTTCAAGGGTAAATTCACTTTTAAATAATCCAGGTCATGTAAACCTGGCCGATGTTTTTTCCCAGTTTAATAATGAGGCCGAATTAAATGAACTATTAAGTGATAAATATACCGGGATAGGACTGTTTGATCATCTTTCTAAAATAAATAATGAAAATGATTTCATAAACACCTGTTTGGCGCTAGATTATTCATCGTATATGGTTGATGATATATTGGTAAAGGTGGATCGTGCAACTATGAGCGTTGGGCTGGAGGGGAGGGAACCTTTATTGGATAACAGGATTATTGAGTTTGCAGCGCAGCTTCCCTCGCAATTGAAATATAATAATGGTGAGAAGAAATACATTTTAAAAAAGGTTGCACACAAATACATTCCTAAAGAATTATTGGACAGGCCAAAATCAGGATTTTCATTACCGGTAAGTGAATGGTTGCGGGGCGATTTAAAGGATTATTTATATGAGTATATTAATGAAGAACAATTAGCAAAGCATGGGTTATTAAATGTAAAAAAATCCATTGCTTTAAGAGATGATTTTTTAGCAGGAAAAGTAAATGATGAAACAAAAATCTGGTTGTTGCTTATGTTTCAGATGTGGTGGAACAGGTGGATGTAGTTATGCAAACAAATTAATGTGACTATTGATCTTAAATTTAAAGAATTCAACAATTAATAAATAAGTATGTGTGGTTTTTCTGGTTTTTGTGATTTTAAGAGGAGGCTAACAACTGATGACCTTGCAAAAGGCACAGGTGTGTTAAAGCATAGAGGCCCCGATAGTGGCGACATAGCATTTTTTGAAACGGCTGAAGCTTTTATTGGACTTGGACACCGTCGTTTATCCATTTTAGATGTTTCAATAAATGGTAGCCAGCCCATGTACAGCGATGACAAGAGTGTGGTTATTATTTTAAATGGTGAGGTTTATAATTTTAAGGAAATAAGGAAGGAGTTAGAAGGCCATGGTTATGCGTTTCATTCCGATAGTGATACAGAAGTTATTATTAAGGCCTATCAACATTTTGGCATTGATGCGGTGCATAAATTCATTGGCATGTTTGCTTTTGTAATCTATGACATTAGAAAGCAGGTAATGTACATGTTGCGCGACAGGGCAGGTGTTAAACCACTTTATTATTTTAAAAAGAATGATTGTATAGTTTTTGCCTCGGAACTGAAGTCGATTTATACTTACCCGGTTTTTGAAAAGGTAATTAATGAGCATGCTGTTTCATTGTTTTTTAAATATGCTTACATCAGGGCTCCTTATACAATATTCAAGGATACTTACAAGGTTCAGCCAGGGCACTATATAAAAATTGACCTCACCACGCACAAGGTTGACGATGTTAAGTATTATGATGTTTTAGATTATTACAATAAACCCAAATTAAAAATATCAGAAGAAGAGGCAGTTGATGAAGTAGATAGATTGTTTACATCGGCCTTTCAATACCGGATGATAAGTGATGTACCGGTAGGCGTTTTTTTAAGTGGAGGTTACGATAGTGGTGTTGTAGCGGCCGTATTGCAAAAAAACAATACACAGCGCATAAAAACTTTTACCATTGGCTTTAACGAGGATAAATTTAATGAAGCGCCCCATGCAAAAAAGATGGCGGAATACATGGGTACCGACCATCATGAATATTATTGTACAACAAAGGAGGCGCAGAATATATTGCCAACCCTTGCCGATATTTATGATGAACCCTTTGGCGACAGTTCTGCCATACCCACAACGTTGGTTAGCCAGTTTGCCCGCAAGCATGTAACGGTAAGTTTGTCTGCCGATGGTGGAGATGAGATATTTGCAGGATATACCCGATACCTTCATTTAAAGGAGCTTAATGATAAGTTTGCAAAAGCGCCTGATTTTTTATTAAAGCTCGGCAAATCTGTACTTAACTTTTCAGGTGAAATTTTTCCTCCAATTAAAAAAGTGCATAAAATTGGAAGGATGGCCGAAATTTTAAATTCTTATGAAAATAATGGCCTTGCCGATATTTATCATCAACATTATAATATTCGCGAAATACAAGCCTTGTTGCCTACAAATACATCCAGCCTTGGTTTGTTTGATGATATTGGAAAAATTAATAACGAAAATGATTTTATCAATACCTGCTTAGCGCTCGATTATAACTCTTATTTAGTTGACGATATTCTGGTTAAAGTAGATAGGGCCACGATGAGTGTTGGTTTAGAAGGCCGGGAACCACTGTTAGATAACAGGATTATTGAATTTGCCGCACAGCTTCCTTCAAACCTTAAATACAACAACGGCGATAAAAAATACATACTAAAAAAAGTAGCTCATAGATACCTCCCCAAAACATTAATGGATCGGCCCAAAGTTGGATTTTCTATACCAATGAATGAGTGGTTACGAAGTGATCTAAAGAGCTATTTATACGAGTATATCAACGAAGAACAATTGTCAAAGCACAATCTGATAGACGTTAAAAAAGCCATTAGTATTCGCGACGAATTTTTATCAGGTAAGGAATTTAAAGAAACCCAGGTCTGGCTTTTATTAATGTTTCAAATGTGGTGGAACAAGTGGATGTAAAATAAGAAAATTTAAATACGGGCATCAGTTTTCATAGCATCATCGTTGCGTCGCAATCACTTTATCTTTTGGTTATAATGGCATCTTTTCTCAATAATAAATTTTTGGTCGCTTAATTAGTTTATATGTGTGGCATTACAGGTTTTTTTCATTTTAATGCAGATAGGCAGGCCGATAAGGATGTTTTAAAACAGATGACAGATGTTATAAAACACCGCGGCCCTGATGATGATGGATTCTATGTAAATAAGAATATTGGATTAGGTCACCGCAGGTTATCTATAATTGATCTTAGTACAGGAAAACAACCCATGTTCAGCGATGATAAAAAAATCGTTCTGGTATTTAATGGTGAAATATATAATTACATCGAGCTAAGAGAAGAACTGAAAATACTTGGACATCAGTTTACAACTACTTCAGATACTGAGGTAGTTGTAAACGCATATCGTCAATGGGGCGTCGATTGTCAAACACATTTCAATGGAATGTGGGCATTTGCACTTTGGGATGAACAGTTGGAGCGGTTATTCTTATCCCGCGATCGCATTGGTGAAAAGCCATTGTATTATTCAAATTTTGATCAATCACTAATTTTTGGTTCCGAAATAAAAGCTGTTTTAAAGTATGGGGTGCCACAAACACCCCGGTTAGATATGACGGAGCTGTATCTTACCTTAAGTTTCATACCTGCACCTTACACTTTTTTTCAAAACATTTATCAATTACTTCCGGGTAAATATTTGCTGGTAGATAAGAATGGTGTAGCTGAAAAAACTTATTGGGATCTTCCTGATATCTCCGAAAAAGATTTAGTGAAAGACAAGGAATTTGTTGAAAAAGAATTTGCCCGGTTGTTTGATGATTCAGTAAGAATAAGGATGCGAAGTGATGTGGAGTTTGGTGCTTTTTTAAGTGGTGGTTTGGATTCCTCCTGTGTAGTTAGTGCAATGGCAAAACATACATCTAAACCCATAAAAACATTTACCATAGGTTTCGATAATAAAGAATTTGATGAACGCCATTTGGCCAAACTGGTTTCAGATAAATATAAAACAGATCACCATGTAGGCACAGTTTCCTCTGAGCATTTTGAGGAAGCTCTAGAAAAAGTATTGTATCAGTATGATGATCCTTTTGGAGATGCTTCTGCAATACCTACCGGTCATATTTCAAAATACGCAGCATCAAAAGTAAAAATGGTTTTAACGGGCGATGGAGGTGATGAAGTTCTATCGGGCTATACAATATACCAAGGCGAAAAGTTTGCAAAAAATTTCCAGCGCTTACCTGCACCAATAAGAAAATTGTTACCTGTTTTAACCAAAGCTTTTGCAAAGCCATTAAGAGGTAATTTAAGGTATTCTCTAAACAGGGTTTCCAAAGTTTTAGATTCATGTAACCTGCCCTTTGAAAAAAGATTACTTGCAAAATTGTGTTACACTTCTACTGAAAACCTGGAAAAAATATTACCTAGGTGTACCAAATCAATATCCTTTTTTGATTTTTATTCTGAAGTGATGAAAGGGTGCAAGTTTAAAGATCCATTTTATAAGTTAATGTATTTTCAACATAAAGTCACCCTTCCCGGTGACATGCTTACAAAAGTGGATAGGATGAGTATGGCCTATTCAATTGAAACAAGAATTCCTTTTCTGGATCATCGGATTATTGAATTGATGTTTCGTGTTCACAAATCAATTAAAACAAAAGGATACATTAATAAGGTAGTTCTAAGGAATGCAGTAGCTAACCATGCATTGCCAAAAGAGCTGCTAACCGCGTCTAAAAAAGGTTTTAGTGTTCCGCTGCGTGACTGGTTTAAAGAGGAAAATTTAAATCAAAAGATTAAGTCAATTCTTTTAAAGGATAATGACGAGGAGATTTATACTTCTGTGGGGATTGAAAATCTTATAAATGAAAATAAAGATGGCAAATCAGATTTTGGCAACTTTATTTGGGTGATTATTGTATTAAAAAAATGGCTGAGTAAGCAGGAGAAATGTTTGAAAGAGGTGGCGTGTTAATACAATGAACTATACTTTGAAACCAAAAATTAAAAACAAAGCCCTTATATTAACTCCTGATTTAAATACACCGGGAGGAGTATCTAACTATTATAATATTTTAGCGTTTGATAAGGATGAATCAATTTCATATCTTGAAATAAGCAAGTCGGGGCCTGAAAATTTATTTAGTACTATAATAAGGTTATTTATTAATTATGTAAAATTTGCCATTAAATTAATTAATGAGTCAATACAAATTGTAGTTGTCAATCCCTCTCTCGATCAAGGAAAATCCTTTCACAGAGACCTTGTTTTTATTCTGATAACACGTTTATTAAATAAAAAAATCATTGTTTTTTTTAGGGGTTGGTACGAGCCATATGAAGAAAAAATTAAGAAGAGTAATTTCAAATCTTTTCTCTTTAATATAAGTTATGCTAAGGCAACAAAATACCTGGTATTGGGCGATATTTTCAGGCGTAAATTAATTTCTCTTGGTGTACCTGCTGAAACTGAATTTTTAATTGTTTCCACTGTTGCTGATACTTCTTTTCTCAGTGATTTTAGTATTCAAAACAAGTATATATCATACGTTGATGAAGTTAAGTTTTTGTTTTTAGGCAGGGTGGAAAAGGATAAGGGTGTTTATATTGCTATAGAAGCATTCAGGGAATTTGAAAGCAAGTTTCCTCAAAGAAAAAAAACGTTACTAATTGCAGGAGATGGACCTGATTTATATAAAGTGAGATCGTTGGTAAAAGAAAACAATCTTACGAATATTAAAGTTTTAGGTCATGTTGATAATGATAAAAAGAAAGCTGTCCTATTAAATTCGCATATTCTTTTTCTGCCAAGTTATACGGAGGGGTTACCAAATAGTATATTGGAGGGTATGTTATATGGTATGCCAGTCATATCCCGAATTACTGGTGGAATTCCAGATGTTATTAAACAGGACGAAAATGGTTTTTTAACGGTGAGTTTTGAACCAGGTGATTTTGTTGATTTTTTATCAGGTTTAGCTATGAATGGTAAATTATATAAGCATATATCTCATACTAATCACAATATTGCAAAACATGCCTTTACCCCGCAAATTGTAAGGAAACAATTCTTAGAATATTTGTGGGCATAACATTTAATCATAAGGATGCAGAATTAATAATTTCTTATAAGTAAAGTGACAAATATAAAATTTGATTTTATTGATGAGATATGTTTAAAGCCTGTTCTTGAAACATATGATCCGTATGATATTTGGAAAACGAACCTTGGTTTAAAAGTTAAAAACTTATTTAATTCAAGCAAAGTAATAGGAGGAGGTCCCGCCCTTGCATTTACTCTTTTTGATTTATTACTTAATAATAATTTTAGAATATTTTATAAGAAGCAGGAATACCCAATTGTTAGGGCATTATCATGTCAAATCTTATTAAATAGATATAAACAAACTGAAAATAATAGTTATTTAAATGTTGCTAAAGATCATCTAAAGTGGCTCGAAAAAAATAGTTCCAAAGGATATTCTGGCTTTTGTTGGGGTTTAGGTTTTAAATGGCCCGCTCAAAAAAATGTAGTTTATGATGCAAATACCCCGCATGTTACGCATACACCTTATGTTTTAGAAGCTTTTCATAAGTTAAACCTTATTCAAAAAAGTGATTGGCCCCAGGAAATTATTAAAAGTAGCTTTCAATTTTTTGAAAATGATTTGCAGGTAATGTTTGAAGATGATCGGATGTTAGCCGTTTCCTATGGTCCGTTTAAGGATAGGGTGGTTACAAATGCTGTTTCATATGCCATGTTTTCGTACTCAATTTTTTATTCTTACTTCCCAGAGAAGGAACTTTACATAAAAAATAAAATAATTAAACTTTTTAATTTTATTAAAGCAAGCCAAAACAGCGATGGCTCATGGTTGTATACACCGGATGATGAGCACTCATTTATAGATTGTTTTCATTCTTGCTTTGTTGTGAAAAATTTAATAAAAACCAGAAAAATTATTGAATTAGATGGAGTTGAAAAAATAATCAATGATGGATATGGTTATATCTGCGACCATTTTATTGATAAAAAAAAGGGATTGTATAAACGATTTACAAAGGAAAATAAATTATCGTTAACCAGTTTTGATTTATACGATAATGCTGAAGTATTAAATCTAGCATATATGCTTGGCGATAAAGAAAGGAAAATGCAACTAGAAGAGGCAATAAAACATCACTTTATAAAGGGAAAATCTATTTATTCAATTATTGATATAATAGGTAAAAGAAGAAACAAGAATATGCTTAGGTGGGCCGTAATGCCTTACCTGTACACTCAATCTCTGTAAAATATTAAGAAGTATGTGTGGTATTTTAGGTACAATAAATGCGCCTATCGAAAGTTCTCAGTTAGATAAGATAAAACATAGGGGACCAGATGATTTTGGATGTAGGTATTTAACAATTAATGATAATAAAATTCAATTATTCCATAGAAGGTTGTCAATTATTGACCTGACTGAAGCAGGGCATCAACCTATGCAAACTTCTTGTAAAAAGTATTATATAATTTTTAATGGAGAAATTTATAATCATAGTGAATTAAGAAAAAAATTACCTGTCAATATTATTTTTAATGGACATTCTGATACGGAGACAATACTTTATTATTTGAAAGAATTTGGGATTAGTGGGGTTAAGGATTTTAATGGAATTTTTGCTTTTGCCTATGTTGATATTGATAATAATAAAATGTATTTAGCAAGAGATCCTTTTGGAGTGAAGCCTTTATATTTTGGTCAAACCAATAAAAACGATTTACTTTTCTCCTCGGAGATCAGGCCTATTAAATCTGCTGTTAATAATAATGAAATTGATAAAGATGCTCTTGCAACATTGTTAAGGCTAAGATATAATCCATCACCCGATACCATTTTTAAAGGTATTCGTAAAGTGTATCCTGGTCATTATATAGAAGTAGACCTAAATACTTCTCTAAAAATTAATCACCATTCATTTCAAAGTAAACTACCTACAAAAAAATCTTATACTTCAAAAGAAACCGTAAAATTATATGGCCAAAAATTAGAAGAAGCTGTTAACCGCCAATTATTGGCAGATGTTGAAGTAGGTATTTTACTTAGTGGCGGAGTAGATTCAGCATTAGTTGCGGCATTGGCTCAAAAAAATTCTAAAACAAGATTAAAAGCTTTCACAATTGGTTTTGATGGTAATCATAGTGAAGATGAAATAGAAGATGCTGCAGAGACTGCCCAAATATTAAATATTGATCATCATTTTAAGAAAATCAGCTTTAATGATTTTATTCAAACAATTAAAGAATGCACCAGGATTGTAGAAGAACCACTGGGAACTACTTCTATTATTCCAATGTACTTTTTATCGGAACTCGCTGCAAAGCATGTAAAAGTTGTTTTAACCGGGCAAGGTGCAGATGAACCATTAGGAGGTTATACAAGGTACAAATCGGAGTTGATTTTGGAAAAATTGCCGTTTGCCATACAAAAACTTTTTCTGCCGTTATTAAAAATTGTACGGTTTAAAAACGATATATTATTTCGTGGTATTAATACACTTGGTGTTAAGAATGAAATTTCCAGGTTTCTTTCTGCTTACGAGTTATTCGATAAAAATGAAATTGCAATATTAATTGGTGTAAATGAAAATTTAAGCTCCGAAAGAATAGGTTATTTCTATGACCTATTAGGTTGTGCAAATTTATCCCATCCTGTTGAAAAAATGATGTCATTGGATAGTCGTTTAAACCTTGGAGATGACTTATTGAACTACACGGACAAAATCAGTATGAATTTTTCATTGGAGTGCCGGGTGCCTATGTTAGACCTTGAACTTGTGAAATTTATTGAATCTTTGCCTAAAGAAAATAAGGTAAATCTTTTTTCAGGTAAAATAGTTCATAAGCAATTTGCAAGAGAGATACTTCCAGGTAAAATTATAAACAGAAAAAAGAAAGCTTTTCAATCACCAACTAGTTATTGGTTTAGAAAAGAGGTGGAAGTTATAAAAGGAATTTTATTGGCAGATAAAACCTCTTTTTCAAAAATTTTTAATCAAAAGTATATTGCTGAGTTAATTAATCTTCATAATAATGGATATAATAAGGAAAAGCAGATTTTCCTGCTATTATGTATATATTTTGCACTTAATGACTCATAAGTCAAAGATTTATATTTTCTATTTTATATCAGCATTTCAAAAAAATATCTTTCAAAAATCAAATTATTTAAATATGATACCAGGTTTATTCAAAAAATATTCTCTCTATTCCAGAAAAAAAAGGGCAAAAATATTTCATTCGCATTTTAATATAGGGCCTGATACAACAATTTTAGACTTAGGAGGAGGTACTGGTAATCTAATAGATTCGATGATTGAACATAAGCATAATGTTTACATTGCAGATTTTGATAAGCATGATTTAGCATTAGCCAAAAAGAAAGGGTTTAATATTATTGAATTAGATGAAAGTGGTAGAATTCCGATTGAAAAAAATCAGTTTGATATCATATTTTCAAATTCTGTTTTAGAACATGTAACTGTTGATAAAAAAGATGTTTATACCATAACAGATAATAAGGAGTTTTATTCAGCCGCCATTCAAAGACAAAAGTTGTTTGCGGATGAGATAAGAGCCAAAAGTGATAAATACTACGTACAAACTCCTTATAAATTTTTTATTTTGGAAAGTCATTCGTGGTTACCAGGATTAATAGTTTTATTGCCTCGTAAACTGCAAATAGGTTTGATAAATTTTACAAATAAATTTTGGGTTAAGCAAACAATACCTGATTTTAACTTACTTACTTATAAAGAAATGCAAGCCTTGTTTCCTGATGCTAAAATAATAAAAGAAAAATCGGTTTTTATGGTAAAATCATTAATAGCCATAAAGGCATAACAAGTTATAAGTGTATCAATGTTACAGTCAATTAGAAGAGTAAAAATTTGCAATGTTCCGGTAGACGTTTTAACGATGGATGAAACATTATCTATTATAGAAGACTCCATCTGCAAGAAGAAACCATTACATCATGTAGTTATAAATGCAGCTAAGGTTGTAAACGCTCAACATGATCCAGATTTGATGAAATCTATAGTTGATTGTGACATTATCAATGCAGATGGAAAATCCATTGTTTGGGCATCTAAATTTCTTAAAATGCCAGTTCCTGAACGTGTAGCAGGTATAGATTTAATGGAGCAACTTGTAGAGCTTGCCGCTCGAAAAAATTTTAAAATATTTTTCTTTGGAGCAAAGGAAAATATTATAATCAATTTGGTGCAGAATTATAAAGCTAAATATGGAGAGCATATTATTGCCGGATATAGGAATGGATACTACACTCAGGAAGAAGAATTGAACGTAGCAGAACAAATATCCAACTCAGGAGCTGATATTTTATTTGTGGCTATTACTTCGCCTAAGAAAGAAATATTTTTAAATAAGTATAAAAAAACAATAAAAGTTCCTTTTATTATGGGCGTTGGAGGGAGCTTTGATGTTGTATCAGGTTTTGTAAAACGTGCACCTGTATGGATGCAGAAATCAGGATTGGAGTGGTTTTATAGGGTAATACAAGAGCCTGGGCGAATGTGGAAACGATACTTAACAACTAATACTGCATTTATTTGTATGGTGTTAAAGGAAAAATTGTTTACTAAATGATCAAAATATAAACAAAAAAAAGCCCGCTGATATTAAGTGGGCTTTTTTTGTTTACTAAATGCAGTTCATTACCTGATTTTAATTAATTTTTTACTTATTGTAATTGACTTATTTGTAAGAGTTATCAAATAAGTTGCAGTAGGTAAATCCGCAGTATTTATTGTAATAAAATTTCCCGTTTGTGGTATATGTATTGTTTTTAAAGTTTTTCCATCCAGCGTTTTTATTGTTATTACTGAATTTGATAAATTTTCTCTTTTCAGGATGGTTACATTAATCTGGTTTGTAACTGGGTTAGGGCTAAAATTAAAGTCCACTTTTCCTTCAAAAAATACTTTTTCCGCTTTGTTTATTGAATAAGTACGATCATAAAAAATTGATTTTATTCTATAATAATTGGTGCCTTCTAATGGATTTTTATCCTGGTAATTAAAAATATCTAAAGAGGATAAATTGGTATAAACAGTATCTATACTATTGAAATTTATATTATCTGCGGCACGTTGAACTTCAAACTTTGATACCTGTCGCTCTTCGTTAAGGTTCCATTTCAAATCAACGATTTTACCGGATTTTACTACTTGGAAACGACTAGAAATATTTTTTGCCGGTAAAGATTTCATTAATATAATGGAAGTATATGGTAATAATGTAACTGAATTTCTATAGCTATTGTTTTTGACATCTTTATAAACTCCATCAAGGGTAACCCTTTTATTTATATAACTTGCATTGTATTCAAACCGAATAGAGTTTTTATCTACGTTTGCTACCTGGGTAATTTTTGAATGGCTATCTTGACCAGAAAAAATTTTCCATTTATCGAGTGAATAAAAATAACTTCCCCAGCCTACGCCTCCTTCAATTATACCGCCATCGTGATAGGTTTCATTACTGGGAGCTTTACTGTACCCTGAAGTCATTACCCCACTTGGTTCCATTAGCGGCCTGCAATAAAAATTACTATCTATTATACCTAATGCCTGTAAATAATTATACGAAATTACAATTGAGCTAACAAGTTGGTAAGTTGGATCTTTTGCAAATAAAATATTATTTTTTACAACTAAATTTCTAAACTGACCACGTGATGCATCACTCAGTTTAATTTGGGCAACTGCATTGTTAAAGGATGTATTATTTCTCACCTTTGCCTCAGTGGTGCTTCCCAGCCAAATACCCGCATGAGAACAATTTGCTATCGTATTACTGTCAATTTCCACATCTGTAGCCCCGGCATCAATATAAATTCCATGTACTTCATTATAAAAGGGACTGTTTTGATTAATATTTAGCCCTCTTTTATCTCCAATTCCATTCATTACAATATTGCCTGTTATTTTACGTCCTCTTTTTAAGGTTTCATAATAAGTGTAAATTCCGCCTCCGTCCGTTTTTACCAGGCAAAAACTATCAATTAAATTATTTCTTATTGTAACTGAATCTCCCCCAAAAAATATAGCGTTATATCCGGTGTTAATTATTTTATTATTTTGAACCAGGCTTTTAGTGCCAACATGACTTATTGCTATATATTGTCCATCGCCCGACTGACCCATACCTGCAATCTTTCCAGTATTTCTAATAGTATTGTTTGTAATCATCCAGGTGGGTGAATCGGTTCCGGAAACGGCGTTATTATTTGTATTTGAAAAAGTACAATTGTCTACTGTGTTATGATGGCTATTATAAAGTGAAACAAAAATTCCATCTTTACCCGAAAAATTAATACTGCAATTCTTTATAATAATGTTGTTGCAAGTATCCATATCGAAGGTATTTCCGTTAGCACCTTGAAATGCAAGGTTGTCGAATGTTACATAACTTATTGCATACATGTTTACCAGGTGTTCTACAGTTGAAACTTTTACTTTGCCGTTTCCTAATAAATAAACTTTAAATTTTTTAGTGTTCTTATCATAACTCCAGTCGCCTGGTTTTGAAAAGGTTGAAGTATGGTTTTGAATGAAGAAACCGTTCCCATCAACTGCATCGTAGGTAAAACCCGGGTGATTTGGTGATGTTAATGGTGTATAAGTTAATGAATATTGGCCCTGGCTGGTAATAATTGCACGGTCCATTATCCATTGATATTTCCGCATTACTATTTCGCTTCCTACAAAGTTTGTTGTACCTAATAAATCATAGCTTTCGATAGAATTACCATTATGTGATAATACGGACCAATATCCTCCGTTAGGATCGTCAACTTTTGGATATCTGCCAATGGGTTGAAGCGTATCGTTTATTGAGACCATGTTTAAAGTTGGAAGACAAGTTGGACAATCTTGCTCAAAAATTCCACCACCTGTAGCATTCCAACCAGACAATGAAGTGAAACCTGTTATGATAGGACGGGCTCCTGTACCATATGCACCCAGAACTATTGGTTTTAAAGAATCTCCCGACCTTGAAATAGTAAGCGAACCGTAAAAAGTTTCGTTTCTTTTAAATAATACGGTGTCTTTAGGAGATAAACTGCTAAAATAATTATTTAATTTATCTATGGTTTTCCAGGGAGTGGCTGGGTTTTGGGCCTGGGTTGGTGTCCTGCTATCCACTCCGGAACTTGTTGAGAAATAAAAGTTTTTCGCATTTACTATAGTAAATGGCATGAGTAAAAGAAGTAGTAAATATTGTTTCATAATATCTCAATTTATTTTTAGTTTTTTTTTAAATGATTTATTTGAATTTTTAAATCATTTTTATATCAAAGTAGAATACTTTTAAGCCTGAGGTTTTAGGAAGAAAAATGGAAGAAATAATGGACCTGACTACTAAATTAATAAATCATTTTCGATATCTTTTATAAAGTAGAATATTGAAAAAATAAATGTTTATAATAATCTGTT